>JAGBHJ010000111.1 GCA_017935525.1 Clostridia bacterium
AGCCTAACAGCCAGTATCAGGTTGACGTTGTAAAGCAGGAGCTTGAGGATGACGGCCTTGAGGTTACGCTCTACCCCTTCACAGATTCCAACGACCTGGCTCAGGTATGCACAACAGCGGCTGACAACTGTGACGTTATATACGTTCCCACGGATAACACGGTAGCAGAGAACACAGGTATCATCGACAATATCTGCGAGCCCAAGGGAATTCCCGTTATTGCAGGCGAGGAGGGTATCTGCTCAGGCTGCGGTATCGCAACACTTTCTATCAGCTACTACGACCTTGGCTATGCAACGGGTAAGATGGCGGTTAAGATCCTCAGAGACGGCGCCGACATTTCCACAATGCCTATCGGCTTTGCAGAAACACAGACACCTAAGTACAACAGCCAGAACTGCCAGGCTCTTGGTATCACACCTCTTGAGGGCTACGTAGCTATCGGCGAATAATAGGATAAAGCATGACTTCTGACTCGGGGGAGGTTGTATTATCTCCCCCGAGGACTTTTGTTTATATACGTAAAGGTGACAATATGGATATTTTAGGACAGCTTTTTAACGCATTGCCGGGCTCGGTATCCCAAGGCTTGATATGGGGTATTATGGCAATAGGCGTTTACATAACCTACCGCATACTTGACGTGGCAGATCTGACGGTTGACGGCTCATTTGCTACGGGCGGCGTAGTTGCAGTTATACTGATATTGAACGGCTGCAATCTGTGGCTGGCGATGCTTATAGCGTTTATTGCAGGTATGCTGACGGGCGCCATTACGGGTCTTTTGCACACGCTTATGGGTATTCCGCCCATTCTTGCGGGTATTTTGACTCAGTTGGCGTTGTACTCCATCAATCTTAAGCTGCTTGGCAAGGCAAACCAGTCAGTCAACGTTAATCAGACGGATCTTTTGATCTCTCTGCGCTGGGTAAGGGATCTTGCGTTCCGCAACCCGTTGATAACGGTGGGCATTGTTTTGCTGGTGATGGTTGGTATTTTGTATTGGTTCTTTGGAACAGAAATGGGCTGCGCGCTGAGAGCTACGGGTGCAAACCTTAACATGAGTCGCGCTCAGGGCATCAATACAAGCTTTAACAAGGTGCTGGGCATAATGCTTTCCAACGGCTTGGTGGCGTTTTCCGGTGCGTTTCTGGCGCAGTATCAGGGCTTTGCAGACGTTAAGATGGGTCAGGGTGCCATTGTTATTGGTCTGGCGGCGGTAATAATCGGCGAGGCGGTGTTCGGCAAGATATTCAAGAACTTTGCATTGAGGCTGATAGGCGTTGCGCTGGGCTCCATCATATACTACATAGTGGTGCAGACGGTTATTACGTTGGGACTTGATGCCAACCTGCTCAAGCTGCTGTCGGCGGCAATAGTAGCTATATTCCTTGCAATTCCTTACTGGAAAAAGCAATACATGGAAAAGCACATCGGCAGAGCAAGAAGGGGGTAAGGAATATGCTTGATATTAAAAACGTAGAAAAGACCTTTAACCCGGGCACAATAAACGAGAAAAAGGCACTTTGTGACATTTCCCTCCATCTGGACAAGGGGGACTTTGTAACGGTTATTGGCGGCAACGGCGCGGGAAAGTCCACAATGCTGAACATGGTTGCAGGTGTTTACCCCGTTGACCACGGTCGGGTGGTTATAGACGGCATTGACGTAACCAGACTGCCCGAGTACAAAAGGGCAAAATACCTCGGCAGAGTGTTCCAGGACCCTATGACGGGTACTGCCGCAGATATGCAGATAGAGGAGAATCTGGCACTTGCAGCACGCAGGGGCAAGAGAAGAACGTTGAGACCCGGTATTACCGCAAAGGAAAGGGCGGAATATAGGGAGCTTTTGAAGATACTGGGCTTGGGCTTGGAAAACAGACTTACAGCAAAGGTTGGTCTGCTTTCCGGTGGACAGAGGCAGGCGTTGACGCTGCTTATGGCAACGCTGATGAGCCCCAAGGTGCTGCTTTTGGACGAGCATACTGCCGCCCTTGACCCCAAGACGGCAAAAAAGGTGCTTGAGATAACGGATGAGATCGTGGCAAGGAATAATCTTACCACGTTGATGATCACGCACAATATGCACGACGCAATCCAATACGGCAACAGACTTATAATGATGCACGAGGGCAGAATAGTGGTTGACGTACGGGGCGAGGAGAAGAAGCAGTTGACCATCGAGCAGCTTTTGCAGCTGTTTGAGCAGTCCAGCGGCAGTAAGTTCGGCAGCGACAAGGCAATACTGTCAAAGTAAACGATACGGTAGATATTTAACGGAAGATCCGCTTTTTGAAAAAGAAAAAGTGGATCTTTTTTTGTAATGTGGTGACCTTTGCGTTGAATTATGAGAGGAAAAGTGGTATAATAATAGCGTTGCGGGTTAATTATCACGAAGCACAACGGGTCGTTGCGTGATAATACAGCAAAATAATGTGCTTTGGCACAAAAAAGAATACAGTAAAACTTCGGAGGTTTTATGAATAAAATAACAGAAATTATTTCTTCAGCGTTTTTGGGCAATATGGCGATCTGCGTCAATGCTCAGAATGGCGAAAACTACCAGCTTGCCCCCACGCTGACAGAAACAGAAAACGGCGCAGTATGGACTGCGGCAAATGATGTGGTTGACGTTGCCATAAAGGCAGAGGCAGACTGCTGCAAAACACTTTTTTCCATTGACCTTGTTTCAAAGACGCCCCTCAGCAACAGGGCGGTTACGTGGAACGTTTCCGTTGATTTTGCGGATGACGTGCTGTCATTCTATCACTCCAACAAGTGGTGGATGATGCCCGAATGGGTAAAGAAAAGGGATGGCGGATTTTCCGAAAGAACACAGAATTACATATTCCGCACGGGTGACAAGCACATCGGCTTGACGGCTCTTACGGGTGATATTTTCTGCTGTGAGTCAGAGGGCTTTAATATGTATCTGGAAACCGGTCTGGGCGGCTTTAGTGAGCTTCACGGCGCATTTTTGTGCGGCGCAGTAGATGGCGTGCCCGACAAGGCAATGGAAAAGGCATATAAGTACGCAAGGAAGATGGGCGCTATCAGGGTTCCCCTCAAGGAGGACAGAAAATTCCCCGAAATGTTTGAAAACTTCGGTTGGTGTACATGGGATGCATTCTATCACGAAGTATCTGCGGAAAAGATATTCCAGAAGCTGGACGAGCTTAAGGAAAAGAACATCCCCATCAAGTGGATGCTTATTGACGACGGCTGGTGCCACACGGTGGACGGCAAAATGTACGCCATGAAGTCCGACGACGTCAAATTCCCCGATGGCTTGAAGGCTTGTGTTGACAGAATAAAGAACGAATACGGCATCAAGCACGTTGGCGTATGGCACACTATCTCCGGCTACTGGGGCGGCGTGCACATGGAGTCCCCCCTTGCGGAAAAGTACAAGGATAATCTCTTTGTTTACGGTCGCGGCAGACTCTCCATGAGCCAGGATCCCGACAAGGCGTTTGTATTCTGGGATGATTTCCACGGCTACCTGGAGGATTGCGGAATCGACTACGTAAAGGTTGACAACCAGAGCACGACCCACGAGTCCATCTGCGAGAATTTCTCAACGACCGCAGGCGTAAGACCTCTCCACGAGGCTTTGGAAAGATCTGTAAACAAGCATTTTGACGGCAAGATAATCAACTGTATGGGTATGGATATGGAAAACGTGCTGGCACGTCCTTCATCCGCAGTCAACAGAAACAGCGACGACTTCTTCCCCAACAGAGAAAACGGCTTTGCGGCTCACATCAAGCAGAATGTGTATAACACTCTGTGGCACTCCAACATCATGCATTGTGACTTTGATATGTGGTGGTCCGGCAAGGCAAATCCCGTTCAGAGTGGCGTGCTGAGAGCTATATCCGGTGGCCCCGTTTACGTCAGCGATAAGGTGGGCGAGTCTGATTTTGCAAACATATACCCCATCTGCGGCAACAACGGCGACCTTTGTCGTCTTGACAATGCGGCAAAGCCCACGCTTGACTGTATTTACAGTAATTGCGAGGTAGAGGGTAAGCTCCAGAAGATCTACAACAACCGCGGTGACGCCCTTGCGCTGGCTCTGTTCAATATCAGCAGGGAAGAGGTATGCGACAGCTTTGGTCTTGACGTTATCCCCACAATAGAGAAGGACCGCGACTATATCTGCTACGAGTACTTTACAAAGACGTTTACCCGTGTAAATGCCGCAACAAAGCTGGATATTACTCTGGGCTTTGAGGGCGTAAAAGCATACTCGCTGTACCCCGTTATGGACGACGGCGAGGGTGAATACATTATGCTGGGCGAGACGGATAAGTATTTTGGCGTTGGATCAAGAGAAAAGACAAAGACCCTTGTAAAGGATCTGTTGTGATCAACTCTGAATATATTATAGATAAAAAACAAGGCACTTGCGGAAAGCTCCGCAGGTGCCTTTTGATATTGTACGATTGAGATCATTCCGTATAATCAAATACCAACGTATAATTGCCTGTGTCCGTATCCCAGCCCACGTACTGGAGCATTTCCTCCTCCCAGTCAGCTTGTGTGCCGCGGTAATATACGTAAGCAAGTTTTTTACAGCCGTTGAATGATTCATGTATTATCTCTCTGACGCTGGTGGGGATTACCACGCTTTCCGGATTGATACATCCGCTGAAGATGCCTTGGGATACACGCGGAATACCGTCGGGGAGCACCACGTTTGTCAGACTTTCGCATCCTGTAAATGCAAACGTCTGTATGTCGCTCATAGTTTGAGGGAACGTGACAGTCTTAAGGTTGACACAGCCGTAAAAGGCTTCGCCTTCGATGAAATCAAGGCTTTGGGGGAAGGTGAGACTTTCCAGTGACGTGCATTCCGCAAATGACCAGCTGCCGATCGAGGTGACCCCCTCCTCAAACGTGACCGACTTGAGGTTTGAGCACACCATAAACGCATGGTAGTCTATTGCCTTAACGCCGCTTGATATTACCACACTCTTGATGTTAGTGTTACGGACGAAAGCGGATTCGTCAAGCACGTACACCTGGCCGTTACAGTCATTGGGCAGTACGATATCCGAGCTTTGTCCTGAGTAGCTGACAAGGTGATACTCACCGTCGTACAGGTAGAATACAAAATCACCCTGCGTTATAGCCTTACTCTGCCCGCTTGTGATTTCCTTGGCGTAGAGACCTACCTTGCCGTAGTCTTCGCTGCCCTTTTGTATGGGCAAGGAAGAGTTATTCACTATTTCAACTAAGTATATGCCGTCAAAGGCCCTGTCACCTATATGGGTTACGTTTTTGCCGATCTCCAGGAATATGAGGCGGTCGCATCCGTCAAAGGCCAGTTCTCCCACCGTTTTTACTGAATCGCTCAGCACGACCTTTTGCATACTGCAGTGTGCAAACGCCCGGGCCCCAATGGTGGTTACGTCTGTGGGGATGGAGACATCCGAAAGGGCTTCACAAAAATAAAATGCATAATCGCCAATGTAGGTAATACTGTCGGGCAGGTTAATGCTTTTTAGAGAGGAGCAGTACGAGAATAGATCATCTTCTATTCGAGTGAGTTGGTCCGGCAACTTGACGCTTGCAAGGCTTGTACACCAGAGGAAAGCGCTTGGACCAATAGCAGAAACACTGTTCGGACTGGTGATGCTTGTGAGGCTTGTACACCATGTAAATGCTTGCTCCTCGATAACTGAAACACTGTCAGGGATGTTGATGCTTGCAAGGTTGGTGCATTTACTGAATGCAGATGCTCCAATTTCTGTAACGCCGTGGGGGAGTACAATGCTTGTGATTGAAGAGCATTCTTTGAATGCCCAGCCACCGACAAGTTCAAGATGGGGAGGTATGTTTACCTGTTTTAATGATGTACACCCGCTGAAGGTGAAATGACCAATGGTCTTGATACCGTCACCCAATTCTACACTTTCAAGGCCGGTACAGCCACGGAACATTCCCGCTGTGTTTTGCAGCCCGTTGCCTACCACGGCGGTTTTGATGTTAACACAATTGTAGAATATATCGTCTCCGACTTCCGTTACGCTGTCGGGGATTACAACGGAGGTAAGCCCATTGCACGCTCTGAATGCCTCCTCGCCGATGTATTCGAGACTGTTGCCGAAATTAACGGTCTTTAGCTTGTGGCATTCTCGAAAAGCGTTGCGTTCTATGCGCTTGATTCCGTTGCCAAAATCCACGCCCTCAAGCGAAGTGCAGGCTTTGAATGCTTCAAAGCCTATGGTAGTAACGCTGTCGGGGATGACGACGGAGGTAAGCCCGGTGCCTGCAAAGGTACTGTTTTTTATTTCGCTGATGCCCTCGGGGATCGAGATCTGTGTTAGCCGGGGGCAATTCCAAAATGCGCTTTCTCCTATTTCCTTTAAGGATGAAGGCAGAGGTATGCTTTCCAGCGTTTGACAGTTATAAAAGGCGGAGTTGCCGATATGGGTTACTCCCTCGGGGATGACAATGGCTTTGAAGGCGGTGCAGTTTTGGAATGCTGAATCTCCTATTTGCGTGACAGGCTTGTCTTTATACGTGGAGGGTATCTCCAGGGTATCCCTGGAAGTGCCCGAAAAGGACGTAAGCTCGTATGTGCCGTTCTCCAGCAGGGTGAATTCAAAATTGGTTTCTTCCTTGGCGATGGGCACACAGGCGGGCAATATGAGCGCTGTCATAATGCAGGCAACTGCCATCAATATGGGCTTGATCGATAATTTCATAGTGTAATTCCTTTGTATAGAGCAAATGCTGAAGATAGTCTTCAGCATTTGCATTGTCCTTCAAGTCAATTTGCGTAATTGACCTTCGTTTTATTTTCTCTCTATTCTGAACATTGCCATCTGGCCGGGGTAGAGCATTATCTGCGACGTCTCTATATTGGAAGCGGCAAAGGGTCGGATGATCTCGCCGTTGAGCAATACCTCCTTGATGTCAGCCTTTGTGTTGTCGTATTCCAAGCCGATGCTGTTGATGATGTCGGGCTCCAGGTTTACGATACAGAAATACTCGTAGCCGTCGTCACATTCAAAGGTACTGAGCATACAGTCCTCAAACGAAATGATCTTTTTGATGATCTCGTGGGTATTGCCGCCGAACATGGGGTAACAGAATCTGTGGAAGCCGTTCAGCCATGTTCCAGTTCTCTTTAACCTCATAAGCAGCTCGCCAAACTGATCCTGGAATCTTCTCTGGCAACGCATGAGCCAGTAGAAGCCGGGAGTTTTTTCGCCGTACTCGTCAATAGGTGAGTCGTGGTAGTTGGGAGCAAGCTTTTTGTCGTAAAGTCTGAACCACGTAAGACCCTTGATGCCCATAGCCGCCGCAGTTGTGATCTGCATCATGTACTTGAATTCGGAGGAGGGTCTGTAAACGTGATGGGCGGAGCTCAAGGGGGTCAACCACAGATCAACGCCTGCCTTATCGGCAGCATCCACCACGTGCTTTACTGATTTAAGATACAATGTAAAGCCGCCGTCGTTAACAGCCTGGGAGTATTCGTCAAAGCATATGCAGTCGCAATGAGCTTCTTCCTTAAGTCTTCTCATCCAGTCATCCAGCTTTTGGGGGTCATCCATGTAAATGCCGCTTCTGAGATTGAGGTAGGGAGTAAGCTCGGGGGCTACCTTTTTGTGAATTGCCAGCACTCTGAGGGCTCTTTCCATCATTTCACCCTCTCTGGGCTCGTCACCTGCGTGGAAGCCCAGCAACGCGGGATGTCCCTTGAATATCTCGTAAGCCTTTCTGAGGCCTTCTTCGATTTTGGGAGCGTTTTCCTCTGTGCAGCCCCAATAAGCGCCAACGCCGCAGTCGATGATGAGCTTCATGCCCAGCTCGTTGGCTCTGTCAAGGAACTCAAAAGTCTTTTTTACTTCAGCTTCACTGTTGACGTTTGTGCCGCCTGCCATCATTATGTTAAAGCCGCACTCGTGCCAGGTGTCGACCTCTTTTACCGTATAATCGTCATCGGACATGGAGAAATACACCCATGCACCCAAAGGATATTTATTTGCCATATTAGTCACCTACTTACTTTCTGTCAATTCTGAACATTGACATCTGACCCGGGTAGAGCAGTAAGCCGTCACCCGCCCAAACGTCCGTGTTACCTACAAACTTCTCCGTGGACTTGCCGTTAGATGCGATCTTTGTGTAGGACGCCTTGTCAAAGTCCAAAGTGATGTGGATGTCTGCCAGCTGCTTCTTTTCCAGATTTACCACCGTGCAATATTCAACGCCGTTTTCGTCCTCAAAGAAGCTTATCAAAGCGCGCTCAAAGGAGTCGATCTTTGTTACGCAATCGTGTGTGCCCTCGCCAAACTGCTCAAACGAGCCGTAGGGGAAGCCTATAAAATAGCTGTTCTTCCAGTTGAGCGTGGAGATGATCTGTCCAAACTGCGCCTGGAATCTCTTTTGGCAACGCAGGAGTGACCAATACTGCTCTGTCTTGTAGCCGTATTCGTCAATGGGGGAGCCGTAACACTCGGGGGCGATCTTTCTGTCGTAAAGTCTGAACCAATATATACCCTTTACGCCGCAGGCGGCCGCCGTGGTGATCTGCCACATAAATTCGTACTCGGAGGGTATCCTGAAGCACCAATGTGCGCTGGAAAGCAGGGTTGCCCAGCTCTTTAAGCCTGCCTCACGGCAAGCGTCTGCGTGTGCCTTTACGGTTTCAAAATAAATTCTTACGCCGCCGTCATTGATCATCTGGCTGTATTCGTCCCAACAGTAATAATCAACGCCCGTTTCCTCCTTAAAATACTTAAGCCATTCAACAAAGGTCCTTCCGCCCAGCTTCTCCTTGGAATAATCCTTCAGAGAGCCCTGGAAGTTGATCAGCGGGTTAAGCTCGGGGGCGATCTGCTTCTGTATCTTCATCGCCAGTATCGTTTCCTCCAAAGCTTCCTTACTGCTTGGCTCGTCACCGATAAAAAAGCCGTACAGCGCAGGGTGACCCTTTACCCTTGCGTATATCTTGCGGAACGTTTCCTCATAAGTCTCGGGGCCGTAGGTGCCCATTGCCCAATACGTAAGGGCGCCGGCGTTAACAATGAGCTTGATGCCGCGCTGGTTTGCCTTGTCCAGATATTTGATAAGCTCGTCCAGCTCCTCGTCACTGCTGCCAAAGGGCGGTGACATCGTAACGGTCAGACCCATATCAGCCCAATCGTCAACAGCGGACAAAGTGAGTTCTTCTTTTGGGGGATATACCCATGCACCAAAGGGATACAAATTTTCCATATATTTACCTCTTACTTTCTGTCAATTCTGTATAAGAGCATCTGACCGGGGTAGAGATCCAGCAGATCGTCATCTGCGTCGATGGAGCGCTGGATAGTGCCGTTGCAATCAAGTCTTGTCAATTTTGCCTTGGAGCTGTCAAACTCCATATTTACTGAAACGGGCTGCTCCATCTCTATATTCACGATGGCAAAATACTCCTTGCCCTCATCATCCTCAAAGAAGCTTATCATGCATTCCTCAAAGATGTTCAGCTTTTTGATAACGTCGTGGCAATACTCGTTAAACATAGAGTAGCTCATTCTGGGGAAGCCTGTCAGATACGTTGCCTTAAGGTGCATCTTCTGCCACAGCAAGCCAAACTGATCGTTAAATCTTCTCTGGCAACGCTTGAGTCTGTGGAATTGCTCCGTCTTGTTGCCGAATTCGTCAACGGGGGAGCCGTGGTAGTCGGGAGCGCACTCCTTGTCGTACAGTCTGAACCAGCAAACGCCCGTGGAGCCCGCTGCCGCAGCTGTGGTGATCTGCCACATAAACTGATACTCCGTGGGGTACTTAAACCACCAGTGCGCGCTGGAAAGCAGAGTTACCCAGTTCTTCATGCCTGCTTCCTTACAAGCATAGTTGTGCTTCTTGAGTGCATCGATGTGGAAGGTGACGCCGCCGTCGTTGATCATCTGGCTGTAAGAGTCCCAGCAGTACGTGTCAACGCCCGTTCTCTCCTTAAAGTGCTTCAACCAGTCAACAAAGGTATCGCCGGGCTTCTCGCTGAACATTTCGCAAGTGCTGCCGCGCAGATTGATGATAGGCGTAAGCTCGGGTGCTACCAGCTTCTGTATTCTGATGGCTTCGATAGCATCCTCCAAGGCTTCCTTTCGGGGCTCATCACCGCAATGGAAGCCGTACAGCGCAGGGTGTCCCTTAAGCTTTTCGTAAACCTCGGTAAAGCGCTTTGTGTAGCCCTCCTCACCTAAACCGGGGTATACATGGTACCCTACGCCCATAACGTTTGCAAGGAGCTGAATTCCGCATTTTTCAGCTCTGTCCAGATAGGGTATAAGCTTTTCCACCTCATGAAGTCCTACTTCGGGTGACATGATAGTTGTAAAGCCTGCCTTTGCCCATTCGTCAACCTCATCAACGGTCAACTGATCGGCATGGATATATACCCATCCACTCATGTGAAATTTGTTGTCCATATTATAACAACCTTTCGTATTCGCAATGGAATTTACTGCTTTGCAGTATGGGAACATTATAGCAAAACGGATTTGATTTGTCAACGTATTTTTTGCAAAAAAAACATATTTTTTTTAATGAAAATTCTGACGGAAAAATGGACAAAAAAGGGCATCCTCCGTTACGGAAGATGCCCTGGTGACATGCTTTTTTATATCATTCTGCTTTTATTGCGCTGTGTACGCCGAATGCCTTTACGCCGTTCTTGCCAAAGCCTGCAACCATTGCGTCAGCTACCCTTGCGGCGGTGGCCTCGTCCGTACAGAATGAGACCATCGTAGAGCCTGCACCGCTGATCATACATCCGCAGGCACCCGATTCCATTGCCATCAGAACGACGTCGTCATAGCCCTTTATAAGGCCTTTACGGTAGGGAATATGTACTACGTCCTGCATCATCAGCTTGCCCATAAGGG
>JAGBHJ010000112.1 GCA_017935525.1 Clostridia bacterium
ACGGGCACACCCGAGCAGGTGGCTCAGTGCGCAGAGAGCTACACGGGGCAGTATCTTAAAAAGGTGCTTTTTGAGAATAAATAACAGCATTCGTGTCCGTTGGATACAGAGCTTTGTACGTCTTAATTGAGGATATATCCCGCACGAGTCAAAAATAACTCGGTAGAGGCGAACCGGGTTCGCCCGCGGGCGTTCGCAGAACGCCCCTACGGTTTATACTGCCTATTTTATAAAGTCAGTAGTTACAAAGAAAAGAGGACGAGGATTTTCTACAAATTCTTCGTCCTTTTCCTGTTGGTAGCTCTATTCAATTTCATGCTGCTTAACCAAAAGCACCTTGTCCACTGATGCAAACACAAAAACGGCATACCTCATTGAGATATGCCGTCTTCTCGCAAAACTTCAGAGTATTACTCTTTTTCAAGCGTCATTACAACGTCACCACAAACTCAACGGACTTGCCGTCCTTGCTTTCCGCCGTGACCTTGCCGTTATTTGCCTCTACTATTGCCTTCGCAACAGAAAGACCTATACCGTAGCCGCCCGTTTTTGAATTTCTTGAGCTGTCAGCCCTGTAAAATCTGTCAAACAGTCTGTCCAGCTTGCCTTTTTCTATTTTGTCCACAGTGTTCTTTACGATAAGCTCTGCGTGCTTACCCTGACTTCTCACGATGACCTCAATGCTGCCGCCATCGTTGGAGTATTTCATGGCGTTGTCCAAGAATATGGACACCAGCTGCTTGACGGACTCCTCGTCCGCCGTAACAAACACGTCACCCTCAATATTGAGCTGAAAATGCTTTTCGTTGGCAATGGCAAGAGCTTCAAAGGGTTCCGCCATGTCAAACACCGCATCGGACAAGCAGAATTCCTCTATCCTCAGCTTCAGCACGCCCTCCTCCATACGGGAAAGGTACACCAAACGCTCTGTAAGCCTGCGGAGTCTGTCCGTCTGGTTTATTATGCCGGTAGTCCACTCGCTCTCCCCGCCTTCCATCTCCAATATCTCCGTATTGGCTCTGATAATTGCGATAGGAGTCTTGATCTCGTGGCTGGCATCAGTAATAAAGCTTTTTTGCTTTTCGTAGCTTTCCACAACGGGGTGCAGGGCTATCTTTGCGAATATCCGCACGAGCACATACACCACCACCCAGCCTATTGCCGCCAGGATAACCGTGGAAATACAAAAGGCATAGTACGTATCAAACTCTCTGGAGCAATCCACAAAAAGGTACAGTCTGCCGTAAACCTTGTCCACACAGCGGTATTTGTAATCCCCCGTAAAGCCTCCGTCGGAGATCTTGTTGATGGACTCAAACACCGTGGCGATCTCGGCATCCGTCAGCATTCCCATATTGCTTCTGTTCAGCTCCACCCTGCCATCCTTGTGCTCAATAACGCTGAAATATACCACCTCGCGGGCCATATCCTTGGTAAACGTGTTCTGATTTTTGTCGAAGATGGGATAATTTCCATCAGTTGACGGGATATTCAGCTCACCGTCGTTTTCCTCAAGAACATCCAGCCATTGGTCTATATGAACACACACGTTGTAGTAATTCCACCCGTTGATCAGCAGCACAAATGCCAGAATACCCAGGCTCATTGCCAGCATGGCAATTAAGATCAGTTTTTTCTTGAGAGCCTTTACCATTGATAGCCTCTTTTGGGGATCAATACATCATTATCTTCTTGGGCTCTGCCTTCTTTGTCAAAGTGTAACCTGCATTTCTGGAAGCTCTGATCTCAACGTCTGCCTCAAGAGTATTGAGCTTCTTTCTGAGGTAGGAGATATACACCCAAACGATATTGTGCTCTGCCTTGCCGTCAAATCCCCAGATCTTCTCGTAGAATCTCTCCAGCGGAATAACAACCTTGGGGTTGGAAAGGAACATTTCCATTATCTGGAATTCCTTGTTAGCAAGCTTAATGGAGCCTGTCTCTGTAAAGAGCTCGTAAGTGCTCATATTCAAGGACAAATTGCCCACTGTAAGGATCTGCTCTGTGATAGTCTCTGTCTTTCTTCTGGAAACTGCACGAATTCTCGCCAAAAGCTCCTTAACTGCAAAGGGCTTTGTGAGATAATCGTCAGCACCTGCGTCAAGACCGTTTACTCTGTCCTCGATCTCGGACTTTGCTGTCAACAAAATAACAGGTACTGTTATACCCTTTTCTCTCATCAGCTTCAATGCTGTAATACCGTCCATAACTGGCATCATAATATCAAGTACAACTACGTCATAAATGCCTGTCAAAGCAAAATCCAGCGCCTCCTGACCGTTTTCTACAACGTCAACAGAGTAGTGATTGTGCTTCAGGATAACCTGTAATGCTTTAGAAAGATCCTTTTCATCTTCTGCCAAAAGTATTCTCATTTCTGTAACCACCTTATCAATATTCTTTGATGAAAATATTAAATTTCCATCACCTTAAAAACTTTGTATTAAGAATAACAGACACACATTAAATGTATGTAAAAATTTCCCCGTTTTTCTTAATTTTTTGAGGAAAATGCATATTTTTTCTGTATGTATGTCATTTTTCCGTCAACAGGCACACCGCTTGGGCAATAACGCCCTCGCCCTGTCCAACAGAATCCAGTTTTTCGTTTGTTTTTGCCTTTACCGACACCGCACCGACATCGACCCCCATGACCTCTGCCAGCCTTGCTCTGATTGCCTCTATATGGGGCGCCATCTTTGGGGATTGTATTATTATGTTGGTGTCAATATTGATTATACTGTACCCTGCCTCATCTATCAGTCTGCAAGCCTCGCCCAGCAGCACCATGCTGTCAGCGCCCTTATACTTTGGGTCAGTATCGGGGAAATGCCTGCCAATGTCCCCCAATGCCGCCGCACCAAAAAGCGCATCAATAATGGCGTGGGCAAGCACGTCCGCATCGGAATGTCCCAAGAGTCCCTTTTCGTAAGGGATGTCCACTCCGCCGATTATAAGCCTTCTGTCGGGCACAAGTCTGTGCATATCGTATCCAATACCTATTCTCATTTCAGCTTTTCAAAATCCTCCGGCATGGTCAGCTTTATGTTTTTTGTGCTGCCACGCGTAATATGTATCTTTGCACCGTAATGCTCCGCAACTCCGCAGTCGTCCGTAAAGCTCAAGCCATCAGCAATAGCCTTCTTGTATGCGGACATTATCAGACCAAACTCAAACGTCTGTGGGGTCTGTGCGCAGTAAAGACAGCTTCTGTCAAGAGTTTCCTCCACTATGCCGTCCCTTACCCTTTTGACTGTGTCCGTCATTGCAACCGCAGTCAGCGCAGCGGAATACTCCTCGGCACAATCAACGGAGCCGATTATCACATCGTCCGTTACAAATGGGCGCACGCCGTCGTGTATGCACACTATGGGCAGATTACCCTCCTTGCCAAGCCTGCAAAGACCGTTAAAGACGGACTCCATCCTTTGGCTGCCGCCGGGCACGTATATCACCCTTGCATCGTTCCAAAAGCCCAGCATATAATCCCTTGCCGCCTCAAAGCCATCCCGTGGGAGCACCACCGCAATATTACCAATTGCCTCGCATTTGTAAAACGCCTCGATGGTGTAAGCCAGCACGGGCTTGCCCGCCACCTCAAAGAACTGCTTTGGTATGTCCAGTCCGCTTCTGGAGCCACTGCCCGCGGCAACTATCACCGCATCAGCACGTCTGCTCATAATCTGATGGTGTTGTCGTCGTCAGAAGTCACCTGCTCCGTTTCTGCTTCGATAGGCTCCTCAACAACTATCTCTGCCTCCTGTCTGAAGCCGCACTTGGGGCAGAAAACGGAGTCCACAGCTATCTTACTGCCGCACTTGGGGCAGATCTTGATGCCGTCAAGCTCCAATATCTTGTTCTCCTCGATCTCTATCTCTATATAAAGCTCGTCTATCTCTCGGAATATCTCGTCAAAAGAGTCGGCCTCAAATTCGCCCTTATAAATTCCGTACATTTTCTCACCAACGGAGAGCTTCATTTTTTTGATCTTGCCCTCTATGTCCTGAATATGCTTTCTGATTGCGGACTTTTTTCTGGAAATATCAACAGACGTCTTTATATTCTTTGACGTTGTGGAAATACCGTCGCCCACCTTCTTGAAAAAATCACCCATGTCAATTTATCCTTTCGTAGCCCCGTCTGCCGGGTTTTAAAATATTATAGCACATTATACTGCAAAAATCAACCCCGACAGCCGATCTTTTTGATAAAAATTTATCGCATTTCTCGACAAAAAACGCATTTTACTCCATGTTTGCCATCATTTGTGCTCGCTCTGTTGATATCAGCTCGTTGAGAACGTCATCCATGTCGCCGTCCACAAATGCGTCAATATTATACACAGTAAAATTTATTCTGTGGTCAGTCACTCTGCCCTGGGGGTAGTTGTACGTCCTTATCTTTTCGCTTCTGTCGCCGCTGCCGATAAGGCTCCTTCTGTTCTGCGTCATCTCACTCTGCTGATCAGCTCTCATCTTGTCCAGCAAGCGGGACTTCAGCACCTGCAACGCCTTTTCCTTGTTCTTAAGCTGGGACTTTTCGTCCTGGCAGGACACCACAAGCCCCGTTGGCAGATGGGTTATTCTTACCGCGGAATCAGTCATGTTGATGTACTGTCCGCCGTGGCCGGACGCTCTGAACGTATCTATCCTCAGCTCGTTCATGTTGATCTCAACCGAGTCTATCTCCTCAACCTCGGGCATTACAGCAACGGTTGCCGCAGACGTGTGGATCCTGCCGCCGCTTTCCGTTACGGGCACACGCTGTACCCTGTGGGCACCGCTTTCAAACTTGAGCCTCTCGTAAACGCCCTTGCCCTTTATTTCGCACACAGCCTCCTTTACTCCGCCCATGTCAGTTATATTACTGCTTATGACGGAGAACTTCCAGCCTCTGCGCTCGGAATATCTGTTGTACATTCTCATCAGCACCGCGCCAAAAAGAGCCGCCTCCTCGCCGCCCGTGCCTGCTCTTATCTCAAGGATTATATTCTTGTCATCATCCGGGTCCTTGGGGATAAGGTATTGCAAAAGCTCCGCCTCAGCCGCCTCTATCTGCGACTTAAGCAGGTGGCATTCAGCCTCAAACATCTCCCGCATTTCCTTGTCATCTTCGGTCTGGCAGGATTCCTGTGCAAATGTCAGCTCATCACAAAGGCCCTTGTACTCTCGGAGCTTTGTGACTATCTCGTACAGCTCGGAATGCTCCTTTGTGTACTTCTGCCATTCGTCCCTTTTTTCTATTATGGACGGGTCGGATATCAACTGCTCCAGTTCCTCGTACCTTTGGAGTATCCTGTCCAGCTTTCGCTCAATAGATTCCGTCATTACTGCTCCTTTCTGATCGAGGTAACCACTCTGTCATTACCCGAGTAATCCTTTATCACCGTAATATCGCCATACCCCTGCTGTGCCAGAATATTAGTCACAGCCGTTGCCTGGTCGTATCCTATTTCCAAAAATAAGCCACCGCCAACAACAAGGTGATGTACGGCATCTTCAGCTATCCGTCTGTAAAAATCCAGCCCGTCAGCCCCGCCGTCCAGCGCCAGCATGGGTTCGTGGTCCCTGACGTTGGTTTCAAGCCCCTCTATCACCCCTGTGGGTATGTACGGAGGGTTTGACACTATCAGCTGATACTCACCGCAACGGGTCAAAAGGTCCGACTCAGTCACCTTGACGTCAACGCCGTTAAGCTCAGCATTCTGTCTTGTGACCTCCAGGGCGCCCCGACTGATGTCACAGCACTCCACAAAGCAAGCCCTTGCCGCCACCGCAATGCTTATGCCTATGCACCCCGAGCCACAGCAAAGGTCCAGCACCCTTGCCCCTTTTTTGTCGCTTATAAACTCAATGGCCTTTTCGCAGAGTATTTCCGTATCCGCCCTTGGGATAAGCACGTCCTTATTTACAACAAATTCGTTGCCCATAAAGCTCCATTTACCGACAATGTACTGCACGGGCTCCCCCGTCATTGCTCTTTTGATGGCATCACGGATACAGTTTTCCTCTTTCACCGTGGGCTCGTAGCCCATCACCGTGGAAAGCCTCATATCCCTGCCTGTTACGTACTCAAAAATCACTCGGAATACGGAGTCCCTCTCCTCTTTGCCTCCGTAAGGCAGCTCAAGCTCATTCCTCAGCGCTTGTATCTTCATTATTCTCCTTTTGGCAGTCAGCCTCGTCGTCTTTTTTGCCTATCAAAGCCATAAGGGATGCGATGCCA
>JAGBHJ010000113.1 GCA_017935525.1 Clostridia bacterium
GGCACGTTGCTTCCCTATGACGCATTTGTAAGGGTGACGGATGAGCACGCGCTGGCAAGACTTCCCGAGAGCTCCAGAGATAAGGTGCGCGTTTGTGACCTTAAGGCGCTGGGTATCGATGATTACGGCACCATCGGCAGACACGGCACGATGCTTGTTGTAAACGGTGACAAATATGATTACGCCCGTTATCCAAATGAGTGTGACGAGGTGGCAAGACTCCCCATGAAGGACGCAATCGTTTTTGCGGGTGACGGTGAAAAACCGTGGGAGCTTGGTATTTCTGATGAGAAGTGCCTCGGCTGGAAGTGGACTGACGACATATGGGTATACGGCTCGTTCTTTTATGAGTGGACACACCTCTATATGAAGCTGAGCGAGATAAATAAGCAAACCAAAACCATGAAGGGTGACGTAAACGATCCCGAATACCGCAGTATTGCTTATCAGCACGAGTTTTCACATTACTTTGTAAACGTGCTTGAGGAGCTTGACGTGCCGGGCGAGTGGCATCTTGATAGAGAAAACGGTAAGCTTTACGTATATCCAAAAAACGGTGGCTTTAATACGTCTGACGAGATAAGATTTGTTGTGCCAAACGTTGAGTGCAGGTCGGATGTTATAGTTGTTGACGGTGCGGAGAACGTTATCATAAACGGTCTTGACGTAGGCAGAACAAACGGTGCGCCCGTTATCGTAAAAAACAGTAAGCAGGTCTTATTGCAGAGATGCAGATTTACTTCGTATTCAAAAGAGATAGATATAGGTGTCGGCTGTAAAAAATGCGGTATGATTGCATCCCGCTGCGAATACTTTGCTGAAACTGCGGCAGTTGTTGGCGGCGGAAACAGACCTCAGCTTGAGCCGGGTAATAATTTTCTGCAAAACAATATATTATTTAACTCCAAGGTTGCAAGTGGCATGGCAAGCAGAAACGGTGTAGGTAACGTTGTATCTCACAATTACCTATATAACACCCGCTTTAGTGATGGGCAAAATAATGAGTGTATTATGGAGTACAATATCGTTGAGGGTGGTGACACAGAGACTTCGGATTCAGGTATGATATACGTTGGCTACGGCGGCTGCTCTACCGGCGGTAATCACTACAGATACAATTATTTCTTTGATTTTGCCAAGCTTGACTACGGCATCTATTTTGACGACATGGCAAGAGGCATGTATGCATACGGCAATATTGTTGTCGGTAACGGCGTAAACCCGTGCCATGAGGATAAAAACGGCAAATGGTGGCCGTCGGGCGGAAGAACTTATAACGTCCATAACGGCGGAGAAAATGTATTCTACAACAATATAAGCATTGATGCAGGATATTTTGCATTCGGTGGAGATATCACGTATTGGCTTTTTGATGCAAATTGGAATTCGCTTTTTGGCACGATATATGAATCCTCACTCGACAAGAGAAATGAAAAGTTCATGGGCAGAAATCCTACCTACAGGGAATACGTCCATGCACTTGATCAGTACAAAGAGGACAAAAAGGATCCCAACTACGTTATAAAGTCGGGCTGGGCAGAGAGAAGACTGCGTACTCCTTGGTGCAACCATTACGAAAACAACCTTATCGTCCGTGCGGACAAGCCCTATAAGCTGGACCACGGCATAGAGACCGCAACGGGTCTTGAAACCAACTACATCACAAACGAAGATCCCGGCTTTGTTGACGAGAAGAACAAGAACTACGCATTGAAGCCTGACTCAATAGTGTTTGAAAAGATCCCCGGCTTTGTGGCACCTCCCTTTGAAAAGATGGGCCTTGTAAACGACGAGGACTAATAAACTGATTTTGATTAGAAAAGAGGTATTTTAATATGCCATTATTGGAGAAAATGTTAAAAAAGCGTCTTAAGGAGGTTACTTCCGACAGGTTTGAGATAGTTCTCAACCTGCCCAAGGAGTACCCTGCCATTAAGGCGAGAAAAACTGAGGAGGGTGGCGTAAGAGATCGCTTTATGGCGGCAAAGGCAGAGCTGCCCGATGAAATTACGGTAGTGCGTCCTTATAACGTTGACGGCTTTGCAAAGAGCAATGCCAACACTATCTACGTGGCAACTGACGGCTGCGACTGCAACTGCGGCTGTAAGGAAAAGCCCTTGGCAACGCTTGCCGAGGCGTTAAAGAGAGTAGAGGGCAAGGGCGGCGCCAAGATCGTTTTGAGAGGCGGCAGCTACTCCATAACTGATACCGTAAAGATAACGGAAAAGCATTCGGGTACTGTGGAAAGCCCGCTTATTATCACGGCGGAAAAGGGGGAGATCCCCTATCTTTCAGGCGGCACGTTGCTTCCCTATGACGCATTTGTAAGGGTGACGGATGAGCACGCGCTGGCAAGACTTCCCGAGAGCTCCAGAGATAAGGTGCGCGTTTGTGACCTTAAGGCGCTGGGTATCGA
>JAGBHJ010000114.1 GCA_017935525.1 Clostridia bacterium
ATCCCATAAGCCTCGAAAAGGTATCCCAGATACCGCAGATGTACTCCATCGTATCGGCGGTGTACGACGTGCCTGCAGGCGGCGTATGGTCAAGAGAATCCATTGCAAAGATAAAGAACGATGCCGAAAAGCACGGCCTTAAGTTTGAGGTGGTTGAAAGCGTGCCTGTGCCAGAGGATATAAAGCTCGGCAACGAAAAGGCGCCTCAGCTGATCGCCAATTATTGCGAAAACGTCCGCAGACTGGGCGAGGCAGGGGTAAAGTGCATCTGCTACAATTTTATGCCCGTGTTTGACTGGCTCCGAAGCGAGCTGGAAAGACAGGCTCCCGATGGCTCCAACAGCCTTGCTTATGACGAGGAAACGGTGCTTTCCATGAATCCTGCCAACGGCGGACTTTCCTTGCCCGGCTGGGACGAAAGCTATACTCAGGAGGGCTTAAAGGATCTGCTGAAGCAATACGAGAGCATTGACGAGGAGGCGCTGTGGAAAAACCTGGAGGTGTTCCTTAAGGCTGTTATCCCCGTTGCAAAGGAAGCAGGCGTTAACATGGCTATCCACCCCGACGATCCGCCGTGGGGAATTTTTGGCTTGCCGAGAATAATCACAAACGAGAAAAATTACGAGAGATTCCTTTCCTTGGTTGACGAAAAGGAAAACGGACTTACCTTCTGTACGGGCTCGCTGGGTGCAGACGAGGGCAACGACCTTGTGGCTATGGCGGCAAAATTTGCAGACAGAATACATTTTGCACATATAAGGAATATAAAGATCACGGGCCACAGACAGTTCCACGAGGTGGCGCATCCTACGGATTGCGGATCTTTGGACATCTACGGCATACTGAAGGCGTTGCACGACAACGGCTTTGACGGCTACGTAAGACCCGACCACGGCAGAATGATCTGGGGCGAAAAGGGTAGATACGGCTACGGCTTGTTTGACAGAGCCCTCGGTGCGGCATACATCACGGGCGTATGGGAAGCAATAGAAAAAAGCAAATAAAGGAGGACACTATGGGAAATAAGGTTGCGGTAATAACGGGCGGCGGCGGTGTTTTGTGCTCGTGCTTTGCTATGGATATGGCAAAAAACGGATACTCCGTTGCTGTGCTGGATATAAACGAGGCGGCGGCAAAGGCTGTTGCGGATGAGATAGTGGCAAAGGGCTACGTGGCAAGGGCATACGCTGTGGATTGCCTCAGCAAGGAAAGCGTTGAGGCTGCCCACGAAAAAATAACCAATGAGCTGGGTCCTTGCACGGTGCTTATCAACGGTGCGGGAGGTAATAACCCCAGAGCTACCACCACCCACGAGATCTTTGAAGAGGGCGACGATACAAGAGAGGACATAAAGACGTTCTTTAATTTGGAAAAGAGTGGCTTTGACTTTGTTTTTAACCTTAACATCATGGGCGTGCTTATACCTACTCAGGTTTTTGCAAAGGATATGCTTAAGAGCGAGGGCTGCTCCATTATCAACATATCATCCATGAACGCATACACACCCCTCACAAAGATACCTGCATACAGTGCGGCAAAGGCGGCGGTGTCCAACTTTACCCAGTGGCTTGCGGTGCATTTTGCAGAGACGGGCATCAGAGTAAATGCCATTGCACCCGGATTTTTTGTAACAAACCAGAACAGGGATCTTTTGTTTAACCCCGACGGCACTCCCACGGCAAGAACGGAAAAGATACTCCGTGCAACGCCTATGAAGCGCTTTGGCGCTCCCGAGGAGCTTTTGGGTGCGTTGAGATTTTTGACAGACAGTCAGCAGGCGGCGTTTGTAACCGGTGTTGTAATACCTGTTGACGGTGGCTTTGCGGCGTATTCGGGAGTGTAAAATGGGCAGATTGCGACTTTGTGCCTTTGCGGACGAGGCAAGCGAAAATGTCTTGGAGCAGATAAAGGCATTAAACGAAAATGGCATCGACCTTATTGAGGTAAGAGGCGTTGACGGCAAAAACGTATCCTCGCTGACACTTGATGAGGCAAGACAGGCAAAGAAAACGTATTCTGACGGCGGGATAGGTATCTGGTCCATTGGCTCACCCATCGGTAAGGTGGATATAAAGGATGACTTTGCCAAGGAGCTTGACAAGTTCAAGCACACTCTTGATATTGCCCACGTTATGGAGGCGGAGTGTATAAGAATGTTCAGCTTTTACGGCACGGGAGGCGATATTGCTTACCGCGACGAGGTAATGGAGCGTCTGGGCAAGTATGCTGAGGCTGCAAGGGGCAGCGGTGTGACGCTTTGCCACGAAAACGAAAGGGGCATTTACGGCGATACTGCGGAAAGATGCCTCGACATTGCGGTTTCTGTGCCGGAGATAAAGGTGGTGTTTGACCCTGCAAACTATATGCTCTGCAACGTTGACGTGCCAAAGGCGTGGAGTATGTTGAGAGAATACGTTTATTATAACCACATCAAGGACGCTACTGTTGACCACAAAATAGTGCCCGCCGGCTACGGTGATAGCCATATGGGCGAATATCTTAAGGATTTTGCCGATAACGGTGGCGGAGTGCTGACATTGGAGCCCCACCTGATGGAGTTTGTGGGCTTGGATGCGTTGGCAAACAACGAGGATGTAAAAAACATGGGCAAATTCAATTTCTCCTCCAACAGAGAGGCATTTGATTTTGCGGTAAGCTCATTGAGAGCACTTATTAAAGATTTTTAATATCGGAGGATATAATTATGGCTGACAAGAAAGTAAGAATTGGCGTTATCGGCCACGGTAATATGGGCTCGGGCCACGTTAGTAACCTTTTGCACAGTGCTTGCCCCGAGGCAACATTGACTGCCGTTGCGGATATCAACCCCAAAAAGCTGGAAAGCTTAAAGGACGTAAAGGGTAATTTTGAGGGCGACCCCATAAAGCTTTACACCGATGCGTCTGAAATGATCAGATCCGGTGACGTTGATGCGGTAATTGTTGCTGTACCCCACTACGATCACCCCAGATACGTTATTGAGGCATTGGAAAACGGCGTTCACGCATTGAGCGAAAAGCCTGCAGGTGTTTACACACAGCAGGTAAAGGAGATGAACGCAGTTGCAGAAAAGCATCCCGAGCTGGTGTTTGGTATGATGTTTAACCAGAGAACTGACCCTGCATACAGAAAGATGAAGGAGATCATCGACAGCGGAGAGATGGGTCAGATCCGCAGAACAAACTGGATCATTACCACATGGTACAGAACACAGTCCTATTATGATTCAGGCGACTGGAGAGCCACATGGAGTGGCGAGGGCGGCGGCGTGTTGCTTAATCAGTGCCCCCACCAGCTTGATCTTTTCCAGTGGATATGCGGCCTGCCCGTAAAGGTAATGGCAAAGATGCAGTTTGGTAAGTGGCATGACATTGAGGTAGAGGATGACGTTACTGCGTTTGTTGAGTACGAAAACGGCGCAACGGGCGCATTTATCACCACAACGGGTGACACTCCCGGAACAAACCGCTTTGAGGTTACTCTTGAATACGGCAAGCTGGTGTACGAGAACGGCAAGCTCCGTCAGCTGAAGCTGGAGCGCTCCATTGACGAGTACACGTACAATAAGGATAGCGCCGCATTCGGCAGCCCCAAGGTAATATTTGACGACTTTGTACCCTGCCCGGGCGAAAATACACAGCACGTGGGAATTCTGAATTCCTTTGCGGCAAGCATTCTCCACGGAGTACCGCTGATAGCACCCGGTGTGGAGGGAATAAGGGGCCTTACACTTTCCAACGCAATGCACCTTTCCCAGTGGCTGGGCAGAGAGGTTGAGATCCCCTTTGACGATCAGCTGTATAAGGACGAGCTGATGAAGCGCGTGGCAACGTCACGCCGCAAGACGGACGTAAGAGAGCAGACTGTGACACAGTGGGCAACAAAATAATATGAATGACCATTCCCGACGCGGCTGATGCTGTGTCGGGAATTGCTTTGTTATATGTTAAAAATTATATTGTTATTATTGAAAAATAAATAAAGATTTTTGAAAAGGTATTGACAAATAGGGGAATATGTGTTATTATACTATTAGTAAAAAAAGAAAGGGGACAAAGCAGATATAGAGATATATTAAAAAGTCCGATGGTGATTTGAATGTATTTCCCGTCAAGATGGTATTATCTTTTGGCAAGTAAAGCCGGCGTGTATATCAATACATGAGGTTTGCATTGATATATACTTGCCGATCCGACTGACAAACCTCTCCGCATATTTATACTGTGCGATATGCACGAGAAAGAAAAATTACAAAGTATCAATTTATAGATCTATCAAAAAAAGATAAGGAGGACAATCATGAGAAAAACACAAAACGAGAAATCGATCATATTGGCAATATCTGCATTGGTGATATGTATCTCAATCGTTATTTGTACCGTGCTTATCAAGCCATCAGATGCACAAGACAGCGGGCTTGGTGTATCCGAAGAGTATATTGAAAAAGAAGCAAAGTACGCACAAGCTAGTAACGAGTACAACAGAATCAAGGAAACAAGTAACAGATTCATTGTTTTCAATCCAATCTTACCTACCGATACAGAGGAAGAAATAGCGATGAAAACAAATTATGATTATTATGATAATATCTCGTCGTTAAAACGCTCTTTCCATACGTATGAGGTTTTGGCCCGTATATTCGGTGAGCAATATAACAGAGATACCGTAATAATAGAGGATGAACAGCTCCAGATCGTTTACTACA
>JAGBHJ010000115.1 GCA_017935525.1 Clostridia bacterium
GGTGAGCTATAACGATGCCGCAACCATCGGTGACAAAAAGCTGGTGGCTGACATCATTGCGGCAGGCGAGGCAAACGGTGTTACGTATCAGATCAAGCGCGGAGCGTTTGGCGGCAATGACGCGGGAATCATCCACACAACGGCAGAGGGCACACCCTCGGCGGTGATCTCCGTACCGGTAAGATACATCCATTCGCCCGTTTCGGTGGCATCATGGGATGATTATAACAACACAGTAAAATTGATCGACGCATATCTTAAAAAGTAAGACATTCAAAAGAGGAAATAATACAACATGAAAGAATTGATAATGGATATAACCGGTGTGTTCGGACCTGCCGGTGATGAGGGCGTAATAAGGGACTATATCACAGAAAAGGTAAAGGACTACGCAGACGATATCAAAACGGATGCAATGGGCAACCTCATCGTTTACAAGAAGGGTGCATCTTCTGACAAAAAGCTTATGTTTGCCGCACATATGGACAGCATAGGCCTTATGGTAACGTATATTGAGGACAACGGCTTTATCAGATTTACAACCTTGGGCGGTATTTCCCCCGCAACCATCGCAAACCAGAAGGTCATCTTCAAAAACGGCCTTATCGGTATAGTTGCTCACGAGGGTAAGGATGCTACAGCACAGGGTCCCATGGATAAGTTCTATATCGACATCGGAACGTTCTCCAAGGAGGAAACAGAGGAGCTTATTGAGCTGGGTGACACTTGTGTATTCTATTCACCCGCAGTTGAGCTGGCAAACGACTGTATCTCCTCACCCTATCTTGACAACAGACTCTCCTGCGCAATACTCATTACAGCATTGCAGAACGTTGCAACACCCAAGTATGACACATACTACGTGTTTACAACTCAGGAGGAGGTGGGACTCAGAGGTGCAAAGACAGCCGCATTCAGCATTATGCCCGATATGGGTATCGCTCTTGACGTTACGTTGACAGGTGACGCCATCAAGCCCATCAGAACGATGGCAGTCAGCCTCAACGGCGGCGCAGCAATTAAGGTTAAGGACAGCTCCGTTGTGTGCTCTCCCAAAGTAAAGGAGATGCTGGTAAACACAGCAAAAGCAAATGACATCAAGTATCAGATAGAGATCCTGGAGGCAGGCGGTACTGATACTGCGGCAATTCAGTTGACAGGCGCAGGCATTCTTGCAGGATGTATCTCCACACCGGTAAGGTACGTTCATTCCATGTCGGAAACAGCAAGCCTTGACGACGCTTTGTGCGTAGAAAAATTGGTAGAAAAGGTAATAGAGCAGGGGGCAGACTTGTAATATTTATTTTTGGAGCATATTGGCTCCGCAAACTGTTTGCTCGTTACTCTGAAGTAGATTCATATAGTACATTTACATACCAGCCGAAACAAAGGTGGATGTATAAATAATAAACATATAATATATCAGGAGGAATAGCATTATGGAAACTAAGAACTTAAGGAACGTTGCAATACTCGGTCACGGCGACTCAGGAAAAACGACCCTGACAGAGGCTTTATTGTTCAACGCAAAGGTCATCGACAGACTTGGCAGGGTCGACAACGGAACTGCGGCATCGGATTTTGACGCTGAAGAGAAAAAGCGCAAGCATTCTATCTCCGCTTCCGTGGCTCCGCTTATGCGTAAGGATTGTAAGATAAATCTTATTGACGTTCCGGGATACTTTGACTTTGAGGGCGAAGCGATTCAGGCTTGTAAGGTTGCAGAGGGCGCAGTTGTAGTCCTCAACGGCTCAAACGGTATTGAGGTCGGCACAGAAAAGGCTTGGAACCTTTGTAAGGCTCAGGGCGTATCGATGATGATGTTCATCAGCCAGCTGGACAAGGAGCACGTTGATTTTTCCGCAATAGTTGAAGACCTTAAGGCAAAATTCGGCAAGAGCATCGCGCCTATTCAGTTGCCTATTTATGAGAACGGTCAGTTTGTGGGTATCGTTGACGTTGTACACATGACAGCGCACGACATCAGAACTCCCGAAGCAAAGGATATCCCGATCCCCGAGTCAATGAAGGATGAGATCGACAGCATGCTCGAGCTTCTTACGGAAGCAGTTGCTGAAACAGACGACGATCTCCTTACAAAGTATTTTGACGAGGGCGCACTTTCATCAGACGAGATCCGCTTTGCAATGCGTAAGGGTACTATCGCAGGTACACTTGTTCCCGTGCTTTGCGGTTCAGGCTACAACAACGCAGGTGTTGACCTTTTGGCAAGACAGATCGCTCACTATCTGCCGTCACCTATTGACGCAGAGGCTCCCATCGCTATCAAGGACGAGGAAGAAATTGAAGTTCCTTGCCAGCAGGACGCTCCCTTCAGCGCATTTATATTCAAGACGATCGTTGACCAGTTTGTTGGTAAGCTCTCATTGTTTAAGGTTATGTCCGGCAGCATCAAGCCCGGTATGACCATTTATAATCCTATCACAGGTCTTTCCGAAAAGGTTGGTAACGTTTACAGCGTCGCTTGCGACAAGCAGACCCCCGTTGACGAGATCTCCGCAGGTGATATCGGTGCATTCTCCAAGCTTTCCAAGGCAAAGACAGGCCACACGCTGTGTGATGAGAACAACGTTTTGCAGTTCCTTGATATGGAATTCCCCAAGCCGTCCATCGCTGTTGCGGTTGAATGTGCAAAGTCAGGCGACGAGGAAAAGGTATTCTCAGGCTTGAAGAAGCTCATGGATGAGGATAAGACGTTTGCTGTTGAAAAGAACGTTGAAACAAACCAGACACTTATCTCCGGTGCGGGCGAAATGCAGATGGATATTATCGCTTCCAAGCTGAAGGCAAAGTTCGGTGTTTCCATCAACTTTATCGACAGAAAGGTTGCATACAGAGAAACCATCCGCAAGCAGGTAAGCGTTGAAGGCAGACATAAGAAGCAGTCCGGCGGACACGGTCAGTTCGGTCATGTATGGATCAGATTTGAGCCTAACACAGAGTCCGACGAGCAGTTCGTATTTGGTGAAGAAGTTGTTGGCGGCGTAGTTCCCAAGAACTTTATCCCCGCAGTTGAAAAGGGATTGCTGGAGATCATCGACAGAGGTCCTCTTGCAGGTTACCCCATGACAGGCCTTAAGGCTACGTTGTACGATGGCTCTTACCACCCCGTTGACTCTAACGAAATGTCATTTAAGATGGCTGCAAGACAGGCATTCAAGAAGCTGGATACAGCATCCCCCGTATTACTTGAGCCTGTAATGTCCATTTCCGTATCAGTTCCCGACGATTACATGGGTGACATTATCGGTGACCTTAACAAGCGCCGCGGCAGAATAATGGGTATGGATTCAGCAGGACACGGTATGCAGAAGATAGACGCCGAGGTTCCCGAGGCAGAGATCTTTAAGTATGCTACGGATCTGCGTTCTATGACACAGGGCAGAGGAAGCTTTGTGGCTGAATTTGTAAGATATGAGGAAGTTCCTGCTTCCATCAGCGGCAAGATCGTTGAAGAAGCAAGAAAGAACATGACTGAAGACGAGGATTGATTTTTTCATAGTGAAACGCATTGCCCCTTTTTAGTATTTTTTGGGCAAGGGCGTAGCCTCCTTTCTATGTTGCAAGTGCGTACCGTTGTGTGCGCACTTGCTTTTTTCTCTTGACAATATGGGGCAAA
>JAGBHJ010000116.1 GCA_017935525.1 Clostridia bacterium
CGGTATTCGTCCTTATGAGTGGACGCATCCGCCGCTGGGTAAGCTTCTGATCGCATTTGGTATGGCAATATTCACGCCTACCATGTTCGGCATGAGATGTATGGGTGCATTCTTTGGCGTGCTGCTGGTGCCGTTGATGTATTTGTTTGGCAAAAAGCTTACAATGGACAGCTTTGGCGGATTTGCTGCGGCGTTCCTTATGATGTTTGACTTTATGCACTTTACACACTCAAGAATATCGTCAATTGACGTTTACGGAGTGACGTTTGTGCTGTTGATGTTCTACTTTATGTATGATTTCTACGTCAGCAAGCCTCACAATCTTGGCTTGATGAAGAGCTTTGGATATTTGCTGTGCTCCGGCTTCTTTATGGGCTGTGCAATATCCGTAAAGTGGAACATGGCTTACGGCGGAGTTGGCTTGGCGATAGTGTTTGCCCTTGCGATATTCTCACAGATGTGGGACAGAAAGGTGTTGCTTGACAACGGATTGGGTCAGGAGCATCAGTGGACGGGCAAGTTTGCTGCGGATTACATCGTAAAGATGGGCATATTCTGCGTGTTTGCGTTTATCGTGTTGCCTGTGACCATATACTTTGCAACGTTTATCCCGTATACTATGGTTACGGACGGTACTCCGTACAAATTCAGCGATATAATTGCTCTGCAGGAGTCGATATTCAATTATCACAGCGAGAGCGTGCTGGGATCGACCCACTACTATCAGTCCAGCTGGTACACGTGGCCCGTTATCGGCAGACCCTTGTATATGTATGCTTCTGCTGACAACGTGGACGGCATGCGCGGCTCCATCGTTACGATGGGTAACCCTGCGGTTTGGTGGGTAGGCGCGGCTTGCGTTGTTATGAGCATTGCCATTGCACTCAAAAAGAGGGACAAGAGACTTGTGCCTGTAATAGTCGGTCTGTTGTCGCTGTATCTGCCTTGGATATTTGTGGAAAGATGTACGTTTATATACCATTACTTCCCGGTATTGCCATTTGTGATGCTTTGCACGGCGTACGTGCTGGTGTACGTCAAGAACAATTACAAGCACGGCTTTAAGATAGCGGTTGCTTACTTTGTGGTGGTGGCGGTGCTGTTTGTAGTATTCTACCCCGTACTGACGGGCATCAGAGTGGATTCCGACTACATCTACAACGTAACAAGATGGTTCCCCTCATGGGAATTCTGATAAAATGACAGAAAGACTCGTTGGCGGCCTTTTGGGCTGTTGACGAGTCTTTTTTTCTGTTCAGGTCTTTGTGATGATGGTGACGTTTTGTGCGGATTCCCCCGTTTCGTCCACCACTATCTTGAGTATCTTGGTGGCTTGCGCACCTGTTATTTCCTCTGCCTTGATGACGATGTTGATGGCGCCGTCCTCAACAAAGGCAACCGCATCGGCAAAGCCCTTTGCCTTGATGAGGTTTTCTATCTTCAATTCCTTTTCCATCAAAGCGGCAATGGCAAGCAGGCGCTCCTCCGCTTCCTTTTTTACGGAGGCGTCTGTGTTTTCGTTGTCGGAAATGGTCTGCACGTAACGCATCTCCATGTCACGGATGCTCTGGCGGTTTTCTCTGTATGCCTCAAAGTAGTCCTTTTGAGTGGATGTGCTCTGGTCCTGAGAGCCGTCCGATGGCAGATTACCGTCAACGACGGAGTCACCGTCGGAGGGGATGTCGGGGATGTCGTTCCGACTTCTGGTATATATGTAATTTGCGCTGCCCAGTATTACAAGGCACATCACAAGACTTACTATAACTATACCTCTTTGCTTTGTAAAATAATTCCAGTTGATCTTCATGGAATTCTCCTTTCAGAAAAGTATTTGTATCCGCATGGCGGATCATTGACCCTTAAAGATACGTATCTGCGAGGCTTCGATGCCCAGCGCGGTGCAGGTTGCCAGCTGAAGCTTTATTCTTATTTCCGGTGAATCTGCGCCGGGGGATATTATTACCGCCCCGATGGTGACGCCGTCCTCATCCTGAGTAATAAGCGCTTTGACGTTGCCTGCTCCCTCTATGTCGGAGAGTATGTCGGCAAGCCGTACTTCCAAAGCTGTGCCTTGGTTGGGGGAATCGGTTGAAACAACGGGCGCTGCTTGCTCCTGCCCTCCTGCGGTGGCAATGCAGAGCACTACGGTTATGACTGCTATTGCGCCGCAGATGCCCAGCTCCTTTTTTGACAAGGTGCCGAGGGAGCGCTTGATACGTGAGATTAGCTGACTGATGGTATCACCCTCCTTTGTTGCCGTTTGATAAATATATATTCACGTTGTGGCAGGATATGCCCGTAATTCGTGATATCACGTTGCGAATATCTTCAACCGTGGCGGCATCCACATCTTGATGGGGTGTTACGTACACCCGCAGTACCCCGCCGGAGGAAATATGGGCACGCACGGTAAAATCAAATTGGCTGAAGCTTTCGTCCAATACGGACTGAACTATCAACACAGCCCTTTGCTCGGTGGAAAGCAACGGAGCAGAGGAGGCAAAAGGGGACCCTGCGCCGTTTTGCAAAAAGGAAAGATCAAGCTCCGTGTTTAATATGATCTTTGCCACGGAGGAGATCATAACCGTCAGCAGGCACAGACTGATCACAAATTCGGTATATTTTTTTAACTTATCGTTTGATATGAGTGACGACAGAATAAAATATACGAATGCAAATCCCACAAGGGCGATGAGCAGCGTGCGAAGAATATCCATCATAACCCTACCAATGAATTGCCTACGGCGCACATTACGCTTATCAATGCGAAAAACAGTATGGCACAGGTCATAACGCACAAAAACAAAGCGCCGTATATCCTGCCGATGGCACTCATAAATCCGGAGATCCTGCTTTCTCCGCAAAGGGTGATCAAAAATGCGGTAAATCTGTATATAACGGATGCCACTAAAAGCTTTATTGCAGGGGAAATGGATACTGTCAACAGCAAAAGCATTCCCACACCGCCTATAACGCTTTTTAATACTACTGCACAGCCTGTAACAACGTCAAAGCTTTTTGACAAAAACGCACCGCCGTAAAGAGAGAATGACGAAAGGGTGTATTTGACAGTCTTGACGGAAAGTCCGCCAAGTGCGCTTGCGGTAAGCTTCTGTATTGACATAAACCCAAAAAACACGGTGAACATTACGCCTATCATCCAGTCGGAGCATCTTTTTGTTGATGAGGAAAGGGATGTGAATACCTTTTGCCCCGAAATGCTGTGGGCGCAGACGAGCACGGCGGACACGGTCAAAAGGGGTATTACCACGTTACATAGGATATTGACTGTGGCTGTGGCAATGATGGATACCGACGGCTGAAGTGCTCCCAAGGTCACCTTGTCCCCCATTGTGGCAATAAAAGTGGTGAGAATGGGCATTGTGGCGTTCAAAAGCCCCGACATATCCTTTACTGCGCCAAAGGCATCACCTGCGGCTTGTGCAAAGCCCTTTATCATGAGCCCCATGGCAGAAAAGACCATCACGTTGATGCTGACGGACAAAAGCTTGCCCGAGAACAGACCCTCGCCCAGCTTTTCCAGCAGAGCTGTTATAAGCGCTATACCCGCAATAAGCCCTGCGAGCCCTGCGTGTTCCCTTGCTTGTGATATTGCTCCGTCCAGCACCATATTTAGCATATTGGTGAGTGAAAGTGTCTCCTCACCGCGGATAAGGTCACAGAGAAACTGCAATACGCCCCTGCCACCGGTTATTGAGGAAAAATACTGATTGTCCGCAATATATTCCTGCCAGGGGGAAAGGTCAACGTTACCGAGGGCAGCCTCAATCATAGGCGTAATATCTACAAGCTCGGACTCAGCCTCCGCCAACGACGGCAAAAGCAGTATTGCAAAAAATACCGCAACGGCGCAGAACTTGCTCAATTCAGAAAACTTCATACGACCTCCTTACGGCACTACGGAAAGCACCGTATCCAAAAGCCCCATTATTATGGGAATGGAAATTGAAAGTATCACCACCTTGCCTGCTGTCTCCACTCTTGATGCAAGAGAGCCTTGTCCGCAATCGTTGCAAACGGATGCGGCAAACTCCGCCACAAGGGCGATCCCTGCTACCTTAAGCATGGGGTCTATAAGCTCGTTGGAGATACCCGTTTTGTTTGCAATGGAAATAAGGGTGGTGATCACGTCCTTGATGGGTGTTACCAGCCACAGCAACACCGCCACGCCAAAGGCAACGGATACCATTGGTGCAAGCTCGGGCTTCGCTTCCTTCAGCAGCAGAATTACGATACACGCCACTATTGCCAAGGCTGCCACCGTCCCGATTCCGAGAGGGTATTTACTCATAGCCCAAACAGAGCCTTTACTGTGGAAAACAGCTGGCTGATAAGGTCCACAACCATCAAAAGCACTATCACAACTCCTGAAAGAGTCACGAGTGTGGCAATTTCTGACTTATCCGCTTTTGTAAGCACTTGATTTATTACCGCCAGAAGTATTCCTATGGCGGCTATTTTGAAAATAAGATCTATCTGCATATTTTTCTCCGAATCATATCAGTAAAATAAAGACCCCCACGCCTGCCAGCACTCCCAGCTTTCTGTACATGGCGGCGTTTTGATTGTATGCGGCGCCAAGGTCCTTGGTGTAGGAGGAAAGCTGTTGCAGGCTCTCCTCAAAGGCTAAAGCAATGTCCTCGGCAGAGCCTACGGTGATCGTCCTGACAAGCTGTGCCATCATGTTTTTTATGGCGGCGGGGTATTGGGACGTGCTTATTACGCCAAGCAGATCGCCGTCGGACTCTAATGCATCCCGCATATCCTCAAAAAGCTTACAGGAATCGCCGCTGATCGCAAAGCTCAGCCCCTCGCCAAGCCCATGGGAATAGCCGCAAACGGCGGTCTTGAGCAATTTTGTTGCCCGCAACAGTTGGGCTGCGGCTTCGTGCTCCCGCTTTAACCTTTTGGCGTACAGCTCCCCCAGCAGAAAGCCCGTTATTACTGATGCTCCGCCCAGCATCAGTCTGACGGTGATGCTCATAGGTCAACGATCCTTTCTATCTGTCCTACGTTGCGGGAGGACAATATTACCGCCACCTTTACCGTGCCGTCGGCAAGCAGGGCAGAGCATCCCTTGCGGGACTTTGCATCCTCAAGTGATGCGGCGTGCATGGAGGCTACAAAGGCACATCCGCACCGCGCGGCGTCGGCAAGTGCATCCCTGTCCTCGGTACCGCCGATCTCGTCCGTTATTATCACATTGGGGGAGAGGCTTCTTATTGCCATGGGGATGCCGATAGCCTTGGGGACATTGTCCAGCACGTCCGTTCTGATGCCTACGTCAAACTGGGGAACCCCCATACTGCAGGCGGCGATCTCGCTTCTCTCGTCTATTATACACACGTTAAAGCTTTGCCCCAGAAGTCTTGCGATCTCCCGCAAAAGAGTTGTCTTGCCCATCATGGGCGGGGACAGTATTACTGCGGAGCGCAACGTTCCTCCTGCCGTTATATATGGAAGGAGTCCATCTGCACAGCCCCGCTTTTCCCGCGGTATTCTTATGCTGATACCGTTTATATCGCTGACGGTATCTATCTGTCCGTTTTTTATTACTGCCTGCCCTGCCAGCCCCACTCTGCAGCCGTATTTAAGCGTCACAAAGCCCTGCCGCAGTTTTTCCCGTATGGAGCTGAGGGAGTGGTCGCTGATCTTTTCCACGGTGTAGCGAATGTCGTCGGGGGTGAGGGTGTCAAAGAATAAAGCCTCGGGGAGGCACTCCGCCATCAAGGGATGCCCCACTCGAAGACGCAACTCACGGAGACTTTGGTATTTTTTGTCCGACAGCATCCCCTCAACGTACCGCAACCGCTGTGGCAGGAGCGAAAATGCGTAGTCAATTATTTTATCCATTGTGCTTTGCTCCCGATGTTCTTTTGATATATGGTATGTCCGACGGAAAAAGTAAAGAACATTTTTTTAGTTTTTTTCGAAAAGTCTATTGAAAAATTTTGACAAATATATTACAATATATATAATGATATCGTGTGTCTGAATGCGTGCGTTATCACACCGATCATATGATTACGGAGGAAAAAAGAGTGAACAACAATATCTTGTTTGAGAAAAAATCTGCTTCCCGTTGGCTTGAGGCGTACCCCCTTGGCAACGGTCATATCGGAGCAATGGTATATGGCGACGTTGCCTGTGACCGTATAAAGTTAAATGACGATACCCTTTACAGCGGCAGAAAGGAGTGCGCTGACGCAATGAGCGCACCTCATCTGGCATACATCAGACAGCTTATTCTGGAGGACAGAAATAAAGAGGCGTACCAGGCTTGTGACGATTATCTGCTGGGCGATCCGCTGTTTGTGCGTTCCTACCAGGAGGTGGGCGATATTCTTATCAACAAGGATGACGACAGTAAGGTGGATGATTACAGACGTGAGCTGGATATGAGAACGGGTATTGCAAGGGTTTCCTACACTCAGGACGGCGTAGCGGTGGAAAGAGAGTATTTTATCTCTTACGAGAAGGACGTAATGATCATCAGAACCACTGCGTCAAAGCCGATCCTCAACTATTCTATCTCTTTGGACAGACCCCGCGACTGCTCCATAAAGAGCTTCGATGACCTTATACTGCTTAACGGTCAGTTGGTTGATATCCCCACAAAGAGAAGGGGCAAGGGCGGAGCAAATATGCGCTTTGCTGCGGCGGTAAAGGTTCATACTGACGGCGAGACGTCCGATTGTCAGAACCGCAATGACGAAGGCGATATGCCGGGGGAAGGTGCACTTGCAAGGACGATACAGGTAAAGAATGCGTCAAGCATCACGTTGGTATATACCTCAAAGACTGATTACGATTACGAAAACCTCAGCATAGACAGATCCATAGAGCCTCTTGAGGTGGTATGGGATGCGGTAAATAATATTTGCCCCTGCTGCTATGATGATATGAAGAAAAAGACTGCTGACCTTATCTCTGGCTATTACGACAGAGTTTGCCTTGAGCTGGGTGATGACACATCGGAGCAGCCTGTAACGGAGATATTGGACGACTTTAAGGAGAACGGCAATTACACCAACGCCCTTATTGAAAAGGTGTTTAATCTGGGCAGGTACTTCCTTATTACCTCATCACTTAAGCCGGGCAAGCTCCCCGCAAACCTGCAGGGTATATGGGGTGAGGGCTTCCAGATGCCTTGGGATGCTGACTTCCACACAAATATCAATCTGCAGATGAATTACTGGCCTGCACACGTTTGTAACCTGGCAGAGACAGCGGAAAGCCTTAACGACTTTGTGGCAAAGCTGACTATCCCCGGCTCTGAAACTGCACGAAATATGTATGACGCAGGCGGTTGGACGTTGCATCACCTTGTTGACTGCTTTGGTAAGACAAGTATGCACGACGGCGTTTGGGGCGCAACTCCTATGGCAGGCCCTTGGATGGCAAGACATCTGTGGGAGCATTATGAGTTCACGGGAGACAAGAAATTCCTTGAGGAAACGGCATACGACGTAATAAAGGGTGCTTGCAGATTCCTTTTGGATTACATGATAGACGACGGCACGGGCAGATTGGTTACAGCTCCCAGCGCATCACCGGAAAATGAGTTCATTCTCAACGGCGAGAGAACGTCAATGACTTATTCCTCCACAATGGACGTTGAGATCACTCTTGATATCTTCGACAAGATGAAGGCGGCTGCAAAGGTTTTGGGCAGAGAGGACGATATAATAAATGAAATAAACGAGGCACTCCCCAGATTGCCCAAGATCACAATATCCGACAGATTCGGAACCATTCTTGAATGGATAAAGGATTACGAGGAGATAGAGATCGGCCACAGACATGTTTCTCACCTTTACGGCTTGTATCCTGCTGACGTTATTACGCAGGACAATGAGGCACTCTTTGAGGCGGCAAGAAAGACCATCGAGAGAAGACTTGCTCACGGCGGCGGCGCAACGGGCTGGTCAAGAGCATGGACCATCAACTTCTTTGCAAGATTAAAGGATGGCGAAAATGCGGCTCATCACGTAAGGTCCTTTGTAAGAAGATGCTGCGAATCAAACCTGTTTGATATGCATCCTCCGTTCCAGATCGACGGAAACTTCGGCTTTACGGCAGGCGTTGCCGAAATGCTCCTCCAGAGCCACGATGGTGTGACGGGCGACAGAATAATCTCCGTGCTTCCCGCAATACCCAAGAGCTGGGCAAACGGCAAGGTAAAGGGCCTTAAGGCAAGGGGCAACGTTACGGTTGACATTACGTGGACAAATGGCGAGATCACGAGCCTTGCACTTGTGGCGGCAAATGACGGCATTATCAAGCTGGAATCCAAGGCTCTCAAGGGTCTTTCCGGTGATGCAGAGCTTTGCTGCTGTGGCGACGGCGTTGTTGGCGTAAAGGCAAAGGCAGGCGTTAGATACGAGTTTGTCAGATGATGGCGCAATGACGACTGTGTGAACGGTTTGTTAAAAAATTTTTACTGCCAAAAAATGTCAAATTTGCAGATTTGTCGGAATTAACCGACTAAAATCATAATAATCAAAAATAATTTTCGTATTGACACATCCCATATTTTGTGTTACAATACTCTCAATTCCAAAAGAAGGCCCTCGTTGGCAAAATGAGGGAATTATGAAAGGAGACAGCGTGTATGAAAGAAGGAGAACATATTTCACCATACGTGGTTGACCTGTTGGTGAAGCATGGCGTCAGACCGGAAAGCGTGTTGCTTTCAGCTTGCTGCGACAGATCCTTGGAGGATACGTTTGAGGATACGTTTGTTTTTCTGTGTATAGATAAGGTCCATTTTTTGACTGTGGATTACGTCAGAAAGACTAACAAGGTGTTCAACGGATATATCTCCAAGAGGGACAAGATGACGGATGCAAGGGAGAACGTCCCCTGCACAACAAAGAAGTACGTTTCCTACAAGATCAGTGAGATAAAGGAGCTTAAGCTCGTCAACCTGGTTGCGTCGGGCATTGCGTACATCAGCTTTGAGGATGACAGAGAAACACAGGTAATATCCGCTTACACAAATGCTTGTGTGGGTGATATTTCCAAGATCGGCCGTGCGATAGAAAAGATAAAGAAGGACGGCGTCCTCAATATCGCAGAGTTTAAGGACAAGGAGGACGAAACTCACTGTCCCAAGTGCGGCAGACCCTACGTTGACAAGGTGAGAAAGGTTTGCTCCAAGTGTGCAGACAGAAAGTCCACCTTCAAGCGCTTGCTGAAGATGATGCCGAAGTACTGGAAGTACGTGGCAATAGCATTGGTTATGACTATCGTAACCAGTGGATTCAACCTTTTGATCCCGTATATGTCCGGTACCATCCTGTTTGACAGAGCGCTCAAAACCGGCAACTGGTGGTCGGGTAAGGTCGTGCTTATAGTTGTACTGATGTTCCTTGCGTCCATTGCCAGCCGATTTATTTCCGCATACAGTAGCATCAATATGTGTAAGATGTCGGAAAACGTAATGTACGATATCAAGTCAGACATCTTTAAGTCATTCAACAAGATGTCCATGGGATTCTTTACAAAGAATAACGTTGGTAGCTTGATGACACGTGTCAATAACGATACGGGCAGCGTTGCTCACTTCTTTGTTAACGGTCTTCCGTGGATCATCAAATGGATCGTTGAATTTACAGGCGGTACCGTTTTGCTGTTGTCGTTGAACCCAAAGATAGTTTGGTTGGGTGTATTCCCGATTTTTACTACGTTGGTAGTTTTGAAGGCGACCACAAAGTACCTGCGCAGAATGTACATAAAATCATGGAGAGCAAGCTCCAAGATGTCTTCTGCCGTAAGTGACAGCTTGCGAGGCGTTAAGGTCGTTAAGGCGTTTGGTAAGGAGCAGGACGAGATCGACCGTTTCAGCAAGCTCAACGAGCGTGCGTTTAAGATCTCTCTTAACACCTCAACAACAGTTACGCTGTACTCTCCTATATTCAGCCTTGTAATGAGCTTGGTAACCTACGGTATCTGGATCATAAGTGGTAGAGAGGTTATTATGGGTGCAGGCGCAGCCGTTATGACATACGGTATTATGCAGAGCTCACTTTCATACTTCAGCATGATGCTTGCTCCGTTTACAGGTCTTTCCGGCTTTATGGAGTGGTGGCAGAATTGTATGACAGCTGCACAGAGAATGTTTGACCTTATCGACATTGATCCCGACGTTAAGGAGTCCAAGACACCTGTTGTTATCGATAAGGTAAAGGGCGATATCGAGATCAAGAACATGACATTCGGTTACGAGCCCAATCAGCCCATTCTTAAGGATATCAACGTTGACATCAAGTCCGGTGAGATGATCGGTATCGTTGGTCACTCAGGTGCAGGTAAGTCCACGCTTATCAATCTTGTAACTCGTATGTATGACGCAAACGAGGGCGAGATCAAGATCGACGGATACAATATCAAGGATATTGCCCAGAGAACTCTCCGTGACAATATCGCTCTTGTTACCCAGGATACTTACATCTTCCAGGGTACAGTGCTTGACAATATTGCATATGCTAACCCCGAGGCAAGCAGAGAAGACGTTATTGCTGCTGCAAAGATAGCAAAGTGTCATGACTTTATTGAAGCGATGCCCGAGGGCTACGACACTATGGTAGGTGCAGGTTACAGAGCAATGTCCGGTGGCGAAAGACAGAGAGTTTCTATTGCAAGAGCTATTCTTATTAACCCGAGAATTCTTATTCTTGACGAGGCAACGGCAGCTCTTGATACAGAGACAGAAATGAGCATCCAGAATGCGTTGGATAGCCTTACAAAGGGCAGAACAACGTTGGCTATCGCTCACAGACTGTCAACGCTTAGAAATGCTGACAGACTTATAGTAATAGAAGACGGTAGAATTACAGAGATGGGTACACACGGCGAGCTTGTAAAGAACAAGGGCGTGTACTACAGACTGATGATGAAGCAGGCTGAAGCGCTTAAGACTAAGGGCGTTTGATGAAGAAAAGGAGATTTTACAATGAGTGAAGCAATTATAGAGTCCATTGATATCGAATATATCGATCCCAAGGAGGCAAAATTTAATATTACTACCAACCATATTCTGACATTGGATCTGAACGGTGTGCACTATCCGTGTGTACAGCTCCACAGATCGTTCCCATTCACAAATCCTGACAAGTATATTGCAGTCAGAGATGACGACGACAGCGATAAGGATCAGGTAAGAGAGATCGGTAACGACAAGAAAAAGGAGATCGGAATCATAAAGGATCTTGCGGAGTTTGACTCTGTTTCCAGACAGATATTGGAAAAGTACCTTGAGTTGAGATATTTTGCTCCCACTATCACAAAGCTGATCTCTGTAAGAGAGGAATTCGGTTACAGATATTGGGTAGTAAATACTGACAAGGGTGACTGTAAGTTTACCACAACGCTGAACAGAAACAGCATCGTAAACCTCAGCAGCTCTGACAGACTTATGATATATGACGTTGACGGAAACAGATTCCAGATAGTTGGTTTTTCAAAGTTTGATTCCAAGGCCAGAAAGCAGATAGAAATGTTTATGTGATGGTTCGCCGTTATATTGAATATTAAGTCGGAAAGGATTAAAATATGAAGCTTGATTTTGAATTGCCGGAAAGCATACGAATGAAAGTCCTTCGCTCGCTCATGACGGATATTCTTTACTGTATCCCCATGGGAATGGACGTTTTGGGCAACAAGCATTCAGACAGTTATTTTATAATTGGTGAGGACAAGTGGCTCACGGTGCAGGACGGCGAGGTTGAAAAGGTTGAGTATATCAAGGATTGTTCGGATTTTATCCTCAAGCCTATGATCGGTAACGCTTTTATCAAGTGTACTGTCAACGGCAACACGGCAATGATCGCCAGATTCTCCATGACAGAGGTTGTAAGATTTGGTTACATAGTACAGATCCTCAACCAGATGGTGGCAGATCTTCCTGTCAGCGTGTATAATAACGATAGAGAGAAAACCTGTAATAAGTGCGGAAGAATACTTATCAGAGGTACAAACCTTTGTCCTAAGTGTAGTAAAAAGGGTGCGTCCGTTAAGCAGATACTGTCTCTTTCAAAGAGATATTTGCCGTTCCTTTTTGTGACACTGATCATCTATCTTGTTTGCGTTGCTATCACCTTTATTGAGGTTGATTACTACGCGGCAATAGTTGACTCCTGCTTTGGAGACTTGCCCTTGCCGGAAAAGTTCCAGTTCCTTGCAGGCAGGGACAAAATGGATATATTCTATTATTTGATGTTCTCCGTAATCGGAATGGGCTTGTTGCACTTCTTCCTGGGTATTGTTGGTTCCATATGCAGTATCAATTTTACCGCAAGATTTTCTGCAAAGCTCAGAAAGCAGGTTTATGACAAGGTTCAGTCCCTCTCTGTAAACTACGTTACCACGGCAAGCCCCGGTGACATCATGAACAGAACGTTCTCCGATACAAGTGAGATCAACTCATTCCTCCAGCAGATAACCATCAATCTGGTTAAATCAGTATTTGCCTTTATTATGGCATTGATCATGCTGTTGAAAATGGACTGGCTGACAGCCATCGTAATTCTTGTTCCTGCGCCTATTTCTCTGCTTATACAGCGTTATGCATGGACAAAGGTTTACGGTAAGATATACAGAGGCTTGAGAATAGTAAGAGATAAGTCAAACTCCTTCTTGCATGATGCTATGAGTGGTATCAAGGTAGTAAAGGTGTTTGGTACGGAGGAGAGAGTAACCTCCAAGTTTAACAAGCTTTCAAGAGAAACTGCGGATATGTCCATCAGAGCAAATACTCTTGCAAACCTGTTCAGCCCTGTTGCGGGTATCGTAATGACCATCGGTCAGTACCTGGTATATATAACAGGCGGCTTGGCAATTTACGCAGGTGTGGTTGCTAACGACCCCGAAGCTATGACTTTGGGTACGTTGACGGCTATGCTCAGTATCGTATCCCGAGTTTACGAGCCGTTGAGCACGTTTATCTCCATGCCTCAGACGATTGCAAACTCCATGATCGCCGTACAGCGTGTGTATGAGATCCTCAACCAGGTGCCCGAGATCGGTGATAAGAACGATAGCGTTCAGCACAGAATTGACGGTAATATCGACTTTGAGGACGTAAGCTTCGGTTATAACTCATACGACCACGTTCTTAACCATATCAACTTCCACGTTGAAAAGGGCGAGATGATTGGTCTGGTTGGCAGATCGGGCTCAGGTAAGAGTACGTTGACAAACCTTGTTTGCCGTTTCTATGACGTTAACGAGGGCAGCATCAAGATCGACGGTGTGGATATCAGAAATATCCAGCAGAACTCCCTCACAAGCCAGATCGGTGTAGTTTTGCAGGAAAACTTCCTGTTTAGCGGACCTCTGTATGAGAACATAAGATACTCAAAGCCCGATGCTTCCTATGAGGAGGTAATTAGAGCTGCAAAGATAGCAAATGCACATGAGTTTATCATAAATCTCCCTGACGGTTACGACACATGGGTAGCTGAGGGCGGAAGCAACTTCTCCGGCGGTGAAAAGCAGAGAATTGCTATTGCAAGAGCTATTTTGAGTGATCCTGCCATCCTCATTCTTGACGAGGCAACGTCTGCATTGGACGTTGAGACCGAGGCACAGATCCAGGAGGCTTTGCAGAGACTTATCGAGGGCAGAACAACGTTTGCTATTGCTCACAGACTTTCTACACTTAAGAATGCAAACAGACTGTTTGTAATGGATAAGGGTAAGATCGTTGAGATGGGTACTCACGATGAGCTCATAAAGAAGAAGGGTATTTATTTCAGCCTTGTTATGGCACAGAGAACTATGGCTAAGAGAAAGGGCAAGACGGATACCGTTTCTGAATTGTTGGCAAATTGATATGAGTAATGAAAGACAGAAAAAGGCAGAGCTGCTTGCCCGTGATAAGGACGAGGCAATGCTCGGCCGACGCTTGATAGATCTGGACGTGATGTGTGCCAAAAGACATTGCACCATGTTCACCGGGTTTTTGAGCGAGGCGGAGCAGGCATACTGCGAAATGCTCTTTCATATGCTTGATTCAAAGGTGAAATTTATGGGCGGCTACGACAATGCACAGCGTTGCGTAGCTGTTCTTTTTTATGATGAAGAAGCGTATGAGGAGCCGTTGGAGCAGTACCCCTTTGAGGCGTTGAGAATAGACCATCCACAAAAGGTGAGCCACAGAGACATTCTGGGCAGTATATTGGGCTTGGGTATCGAGAGGACCACGGTGGGCGATATACTGGTGTGGGACGACAGAAGCTACGTTTTTGTAACAAAGGAAATGGCGGGTTATATAAGCCAAAGCCTTGTAAAGGTGGGCAGGCAAAACGTATCCGTCTCCGTAGTTGATATTGACGAGGTGGAAATACCCGAGGTCAAGACGGAGGAGATAAATGCTACTGTGGCATCGCTGAGGCTGGACAGCGTGATAGCAGAGGGCTTCAGACTTTCCAGGGACGATGCAAAGACAGCGGTGCAAAGAGGGCTGGTAAGTGTAAACCATCGAATCGTGGAGTCTGCATCCCACGGAGTAAAGGAAAAGGATGTAATATCCTTGCGAGGAA
>JAGBHJ010000117.1 GCA_017935525.1 Clostridia bacterium
GGAGCAGACACTCAAGATTACAAAGGTAGTTGCTGATGACCTCAAGACTATCGGCCTTGACCTTTGGGATATCAAGTTTGAGTTCGGCTACAACGGCGACGAGGTTATCCTCATTGACGAGATCGCATCCGGTAACATGAGAGTTTACAAGGATGGCGTTATCGTTGACCCCGTTGAGTTGACAAAGCTCATTCTCAACAGATAAGATCTTCTCTGATTTGCAAATTTACCCCATTCCGACGTTGGTATCGTCGGAGTGGGGTTTTTGTTTTTCGGTGGCAGAAAAAAAGACCTCCCCTCGGCAGATGTCGAAGTGAAGGTCTTATGTTATTTACTGTAAATTCTTCTTTGCAGTTGTCAGCATCAGCTTGATCCTGTTCAACTGGTTTACCTCGCTGGCGCCGGGGTCATAATCCACCGCCACGATGTTCGCCTGGGGGTACGCTTTTTTCAGCGCCTTTATTACGCCCTTGCCCACCACGTGGTTTGGCAAGCACGCAAAGGGCTGTATGCAAACGATGTTTGGCGTGCCCTCGGTTATAAGCTCTGCCATCTCCCCTGTAAGGAACCAGCCCTCGCCGTACTGATTGCCCAATGACAAGAACGGCTTTGCCAGCTCTGCCACCTTTTCAATGGGCATGGGCGGATGGAATCTCTTGCTCTCCTCCAACGCCTTAAGCACGGGGCGACGCAGCTGTCTTATCACCTTAACACTGAGTCTTGCCGCCGCAGATGACGTCCATGGCTTGCCCAAAAACTCATGCTTGTAGTCCCCGTTATACAAGGAATAGTTCATAAAGTCCATAAGGTCGGGCACAACCGCCTCCGCACCCTCGTTTTCCAGCAGGTCAACAAGTCTGTTGTTGGCAAGGGGCATATATTTTACCAATATCTCACCCACCACGCCAACTCTGGGCTTTTTGAGTGTTTCATCTATGGGCAATTCGTCAAAATCCTTGACTATCCCCTTACAAATTTCAGCAAATCCGCGCTTTGAGTGGGGATCGATTATTGAGCTTATGCAAATATCCTGCCACTTTTTGTGCAATGCGTTTGCCGAGCCCTTTTCCAGTTCGTAGGGGCGCACTCTGTACAGGCAACGCATAAACAGATCGCCGTACATTACCGCCCTGAAGGCGTCCACCAACAACGGAACGGAAAGTCCAAAGCCCTCGTTCTTTTCCATGCCGTTGGCGTTAAGGGATATTACGGGTATGTGGGACAGTCCCGCCTTTTCCAATGCTCTGCGGATAAACGCTATGTAATTGCTTGCTCTGCAGCATCCGCCCGTCTGGGTCATTATGATCGCAAGCCTATCCGTATCGTACTTGCCGGAAAGTATTGCCTCCATTATCTGTCCCACAACGGTTATTGACGGGAAGCAAGCATCGTTGTTTACGTACTTTAAGCCCACGTCGATGGCTGTTCTGTTGTCGTTATCAAGCACAACCATATTGTAGCCGTGCTTACGGAATGCAGGCGCAAGAATATCAAAATGTATGGGGCTCATCTGTGGCGCAATGATGGTGTAGCCGGCGTCCCGCATCTTTCTTGTAAACTCCGTCCTCTTGTATTCTATGGGGCAGGGCTTTGCCACAACGCCCTTTGATCTGCGGATATTCATTGCCGCAATAAGGCTTCTGATCCTTATTCTTGCCGCACCGAGGTTGTTAACCTCGTCTATCTTGAGCACCGTGTAAAGCTTGTTGCTCTGCTCCAATATCTCCGCCACCTGGTCCGTTGTGACTGCGTCAAGTCCGCAACCAAAGGAATTCAGCTGTATCAGCTCCATATCGTCCCGCTTTGCCACAAACTCCGCCGCAGTATAAAGTCTGGAGTGGTATACCCACTGATCGTTTACTCTGACAGGTCTTGCAGGGTCAAAATCTATGGGCAAGCTGTCCTCTGTAAATACGTACAAGCCAAAGGATGCGATCATCTCCGGAATTCCGTGGTTGATCTCACGGTCAATATGGTAGGGTCTGCCTGCCAGAACTATGCCCCTTGCGCCATTGGACTCCATTTGAGCAAGAAGCTCCCTGCCCATTTTTACAATGTCCGCCTTTGCCGCTGTCTGTTCAGCCCATGCCGCAGATACTGCCTTGCGCACTTCGCCCTCGGGGATGCCCCACTCCGACCTGCACAAGCGCACCAGTCTGTTTGCCACGGTCTTTTCGTCCGTAAACGCCATAAAGGGTCGAACGTAGTGCACGTCACCATCGGACACCGCCTCAACGTTGTTCTTTAAGTTCTCGGGATAGGACACCACAATAGGGCAGTTAAAGTGGTTTTGCGCCTTTTTGGTCTCCTGTCTTTCGTAAAATACACAAGGATGGAATATGGTCTTGATACCTTGGTCCACCAGCCACTGAATGTGACCGTGGGCAAGCTTTGCAGGGTAACATTCCGACTCCGAGGGGATGGATTCCATACCCAACTCGTACACCTTTCTGTCCGACGACGGCGAAAGCTCCACTCTGAAGCCAAGCTTGCCAAAAAACGTTGCCCAGAATGGGTAATTTTCGTATATATTCAGCACTCTGGGTATGCCCACTACACCGCGGGGAGCATTTTCCGCCGCCAAGGGGGTGTAGCCGAATATTCTCTCGTACTTCTTTGCCACTATGTTGGGTGCTCTTGTGGCACCCGTATCGTTGCCAAACGCCTTTTCGCATCGGTTGCCCGTTATGTGGCGTCTGCCGCCGGGGAATTTGTTTATTGTCAGCATACAGTTGTTGGAGCATCTGCCGCAACGTGCTGTGGAGGTGGTGTAGGTAAGGCTCATTATCTCATCCAAGGAGAGCATCCTTGACTCTGCCCCGTCCCATCTTTCCTTTGCGATCAATGCCGCGCCAAAAGCACCCATTATGCCCGAAATATCGGGACAAATTGCTTCTACCCCCGCTATGCGCTCAAAGGCACGCAAAACGGCCTTGTTGTAGAACGTACCGCCCTGCACAACTATATTTTTGCCCAGATCCTCTGCATTTGCCAGCTTGATGACCTTAAAAAGGGCGTTCTTTATAACGGAATATGCCAAGCCTGCGGAAATGTCGGACACGGGAGCGCCCTCCTTTTGTGCCTGCTTGACGTTTGAATTCATAAATACGGTACATCTGGTGCCCAAGTCAACGGGGTTCTTTGCAAAAAGTGCCTTTTGCGCAAACTCTGCCGCAGTATAGCCAAGGGACGCCGCAAAGCTTTCTATAAAGGAGCCACAGCCCGATGAGCACGCCTCGTTGAGCATTACGGTATCCACCGTGCCCTTTTTCAGCTTGATGCACTTCATATCCTGGCCGCCGATATCCAACACACAATCCACGTTGGGCTCAAAGAATGCCGCGGCAGTACAATGGGCAACAGTTTCCACCTCTCCGTGGTCAAGGGAGAACGCCGACTTCAGCAATGCCTCGCCGTAACCCGTGGAGCAGGAGCCCTTTATCACCGCGCCTTGGGGCAGTCTTTTCTTAAGCTCGCCAATGGCATCAATTACCGTCTGTATGGGGTTGCCGTTGTTGTTTGAATATCTGGAGAACAAAAGCTCACCGTTTTCGCCTATCAAAGCCATCTTTGTGGTGGTGGAGCCTGCGTCAATTCCCAAAAAGCAGTTGCCGCGATACTCCTCAAGAGGGGTCTTTTTTACCACTGCCCTGCCGTGCCTTTGGCAGAAAGCATCGTACTCCGCCTCGTCGGCAAACAACGGGTCAAGCCTCTTTATCTCAAACTCCATCTTTATGCCCTTGCCCAAGGACGCTATCAGTTCGTCCACAGCAAAGTCTGCGGAATCCTGCGCAAAAAGCGCCGCACCCATAGCCGCAAAAAGGTGGGAGATATCAGAATCCACCACGTTTTCCGGCGTCAGCTTCAGAGTTCTTATAAACGCCTTTTTCAGCTCCGGCAAAAAGTGCAACGGTCCGCCCAAAAATGCGACACAGCCCCTGATGGGCTTGCCGCAAGCAAGTCCCGATATAGTCTGGTTTACCACCGCCTGGAATATCGACGCCGCAAGGTCAGCCTTTGTTGCGCCCTCGTTGATAAGGGGCTGGATATCAGTCTTTGCAAAAACGCCGCATCTTGCCGCAATGGGATATATCTGCTTATACTCCTGCGCCGCAGTATTGAGTCCTTGTGCATCCGTCTGCAAAAGTGCCGCCATCTGGTCTATAAAGGAGCCCGTGCCGCCTGCGCAGACGCCGTTCATCCTTTCGTCCAGTCCGCCCTTAAAGTATATTATCTTGGCATCCTCGCCGCCCAGCTCCACCGCAACGTCCGTCTGCGGCGCCACAAAGGACAGCGCCTCCGCCACCGAGGCAACCTCCTGCACAAAGCCTATTCCCAGCGCCTTTCCCAAGTTGATGGCTCCCGAGCCCGTTATCTTAAGCTTGAGAGTGTCTATACCCGTTTGCGCCTTTGCGTCCTGCAGCAGCTCCGCCAGCGTTGTCTGTGTGTGTGAGCAATGCCTGCGGTAATTGCTGTATATTATTTTATTATCCCCGTCAAGTATAACCAGCTTTACTGTGGTAGAACCTATATCAATACCTGCTCTGTATGGTGTCATCTTCTGTTTCTTTTCTCCATTCAAAAAATCACATTACGTCCGAGTCATCCTCGGCCTCAATTATATCCCTTACCAGCTGCATCTTGTGGTCAAGGGTCTCGCTCAGCTGCGCACACTCGTTCAAAAGGTCCGCGGTCTTCTCCAGCTGCTTTTCGTTCAGCGCCTTTTTATATCTGAGCCTATGCTCCAAATTTGCCCATGTTTCCATTGCAATGGTCCTGAGCTGTATCTCTACACGCATAAACCTCTTTTCGTTGTAGAGGAATATGGGTATCTCAACAATTATATGCATGCTTCGGTAGCCGTTCTCCTTGGGGTTTTTTATGTAGTCCTTCATCTCTATCAGCTTGATATCATCCTGCCTCAAAAGGCATTCCGCCAACAGATAAATGTCGTCATGAAAGCCACAAATTACCCTTACACCCGCAACGTCGTTAAGGTTCTTCTCAATAGATTCCACAGTAAAGGGCAATCCCCTGCGAGAAAGCTTTTCCCTTATGCTCTGCATGGATTTCAATCTTACCTTTATGCTTTCAATAGGGTTCTGCTCTCTGCCCAGAGAAAACTGCTCGTTGAGCACCTTGAACTTTGTTTCTATTTCCAGCATAGCGCATTTATAGTAGGACATCAACGTAGCGCCTTTTTGCGCCGTTTCGATGATCTCCTCCTCCGACCTTTCCGCCAGCATATTCGTCAACTGTTGCTTTATAGATTGTTTTTCTTCCATATATTCTCCTTTATTGTATTCTGTCAATATATGCGTTCAGACAGTCAAAGTCGCCGTTGGGGTATTTGGAAATATCCTCCCCATCCTTATTTATAAGGTTATCCGTCAGCAAAAAGACCTCCATGCCCAGGCTCTGCGCCACCATATCGTCGGACACGTCGTTGCCCACCATAAGGCATTCCTCGGGAGCAACACCCAGTCTGCGTGTGATCTCTATGTAATACTCGGGGTTTGGCTTGCTGAAGCTTATGTTCTCGTACGTTGTGATCAGCTCAAAGTCCTCGGGACAAAGACCTGCCCAGCCGATCCTTGCACGGGTTGCCACCGCAGGAAAAATGGGGTTTGTAGCAAGCACCACCCTCAAGCCCATGGACTTTACCTTGTCGATCGTTGCTCTTGCCTTTGGGGTATTGCCGCATACTGCGCTTATTTTATCGAACTCTTGGGCGTAGAACGCCTCCAGATGCCCCTGCTCCTCGTAAATTTTGTCCCCGTATATTGATTCAAAAAACTCCCAAAACGCCTTCTCGTTGGTTTGTGAGCCGTTATTTCCTATCATAACGTAGGTGCCCTTGAGTATATTCTTGACGAACTCCTTGCCGTCATAGCCCAGGGATTGCATCCTTGCCCCCAGCCTTCTCATGTAGTCACCTATAAAAATATCCTGATCCATGGGCAAAAGTGTGCCGTCAAGATCAAACAGTATCGCCTTTATTTTCATTTTTTCTCCGTATTTTAGCATAAAAATAGCTTCCGACAGAAAGGTCGAAAGCTATTGATACATTACCGATAAATCAATCAGCATCAGAGCCGTTTTTGCTGTCAACGCTTCCGATTGCCCATTTCTGAACTTCGATCTTTACCTTTTCTGCACTGCCGATGGATGCAACCTCGATCACGATAGCATCATCCTTGATCTGTGCGATGGTGCCCTGGATACCGCCGATGGTAGTAACCTTGTCACCCTTCTTCATTTCTTCCAGCATATTCTTCTTCTGCTTTTCTTTCTTCTTCTGCGGTCTGTACATCATAAAATAGAACAATGCCGCAATACCTACAACGTAGATGATGAGTATCCACGGTGAGCCATCAGTAGGCGTTGTGCCACCGCCGGAAGCATCGCCTGCTCCGCTGCCTGAGCCGCCACCGGAAACGTCACCCAATGTGGCAAAAAGCAATGAGCTAAAAAAATCCTTGAACATTTATATGTCCTCCCATAAAATAATCAATATATAGAGTATTTATCACATCCGTGTTAGTCAACACAAGTAACATTATACACTATTTTTCGTGTTTTTGCAATAGAATTCGCCATAAAACCGATAATTTTACACATTCTTAATACTGATGTAATAAAACTTATCACAGCTCTCGTCTATTGTTCAGCGCACCGGAAAGCGTCACGTCGTCCGCATATTCCAGCTCTCCCCCTGCGGGAATGCCGTGAGCAATACGGGTTACCGTAACGCCCAAGGGCTTCAAAAGCTTTGCAATGTAGAGTGTGGTGGTCTCTCCCTCGGCATTGGGGCTCAACGCCAGGATGACCTCCTTAAAGCTGCCCGCCTCCACTCTTTCCACAAGCTCCTTTATCCTTATATCCGACGGGCGCACACCGTCTATGGGGGATATCAATCCGCCCAAAACGTGGTACAAGCCGTCATGGCACTTTATCCTCTCCAGCGCTGTAACGTCCCTTGCGTCCTTAACAACGCACAAAACGTCCTTTCTGCGGATCATGGACGTGCATATCCTGCACGGATCCTCGTCAGTCATACTGCCGCATATGGAGCAAAAGTGCATCTCGCTCCTTACCGCCTCTATCAGTTGTACAAGCTCGTCGCATTGAGCTTGGGGCAGGTCCAGCACGTAATATGCCATCTTTTCAGCAGTTTTTGACCCAATATTGGGCATTTTGGAAAACGCATTAACCAGTCTTCCAAAAACCTTTGCGTATTCTGCCACGGCAAATCTCCGTTATCTGAACATATTGCCGGGTACAGAGCCTGTGGGCATACCCGTAACCTTTGCCATTTCTGTCTGCACCATTTCGTCAGCCTTGCGCAAAGCCTCGTTTACCGCAGAGATAACAAGGTCCTGGAGCATTTCGATATCGTCGGGGTCAACCACGTCGGGTGCAATGGTGATCTCCGTGATCTGGTTTGCACCGTTTGCCACTACCTTAACAACTCCGCCGCCAACGATAGCCTCCACCGTCTGCTCTGCCAACTGCTGCTTTTTTGCTTCCATATCTGCCTGCATCTTCTGCGCCTGCTTGATGAGCTGGTTCATGTTCATACCGCCCATGCCGCCCTGAAATCCACCTCTTGCCATAATTAACTCCTGTTCTTCCTTTTAGTATTTATAATGATCATATTATTTCTATCTTATCCTTGCTCAAAAAGCTTTCCAGCGCCTTTTCCACCCTGTCGCTTGCGGAAACGTTTTGCTTGGACTCGCAAGTAATAGTCAACGTAACAGCCTTGCCCGTCTTTTCATCCAGAGCAGCCTTTATTGCATCCTTTTTGCCCGTTCTCTCCAGCGACTGAGCAAATATACAGCTGTTTGCCGCAAAGATTATCTCCAAATGGTCGTCGCTCTTTTGCTCCACCTTTACTTCCTTCAGGTAGCCGTACGTTCTGGAATCCGTCTTCTTCAGCTCCTGCATATAAGCATTCCACGCCTCACCCAGAGGGCTTGTCTGCTGTGGCTTTGGTGGCGGCGCCTTCTTTTCCGCCTTGGGAGCAGCTGTTACCTCCTGCCTTTGCGCCTTGGGGGCATCCGCAGGTGCTGTCATCTTAAACTCGCCCGACTCCAACCTCTTTTGAAGCATTTCCACAGTATCCCTCAAAGCCTCTATGTCCTCGGAGGTTTCGGGGCGGCAGATCTTGATGAGCGTCAGCTCAAACAGTATCCTCACCTGACCCGTATATCTCAGCTCCGACTCCAGCCCGGACAAAAGCTCTATGGACCGTGTAAGCCTTGCGCTTGTGAGCTTTGACGCCAGCTGTGCGTATTTTTCCACAGTTGCATCATCGGAGTCCGTAAGCATATCCTTTGACTTTGTCAAGGAATACATCAATATATTGCGAAGGTGGTTTGTAACGTCCTTTGCGAACACCGCAGGGTCCTTACCGCCCTCAATTATGTCGTTTGCCATTTTTAACAGCAGCGGAGTGTCGCTGTTGGCAATGCCCTCAATAAAATCAAGGGTAAAGCCCACGCCTGCCGTGCCTATCACTTGGTTGACAGAGTCCACCGTAATATGGCCTTGGGAGTTGTCTATGCTCTGGTCCAGCAGACCGATGGCATCTCTCAAACCGCCATTTGCCCAGCGAGCAATGGCAGAAAGGGCGTCCCTGTCCGCCTTGACGTTCATCTTATTGGCGATGCCCTCCAGCACGTTGGTGATCTGGGTGGTAGTTATCGCCTTAAAGTCAAACCTTTGGCAGCGGGATATTATCGTGGCAGGGATCTTGTGAGATTCCGTTGTTGCCAATATAAAAATAACGTATTCCGGAGGCTCCTCCAAGGTCTTGAGCAATGCGTTAAATGCACCTTGGCTGAGCATATGTGCCTCGTCTATAATGTAGACCTTGTACTTGCCAATGGCGGGCATATAGCGGATATTTTCCCTCAGATTTCTGATCTCGTCAACACCGTTGTTGGAGGCAGCGTCGATCTCCGCAATATCCAGATTTTCCCCTGTATGCGTACAATATTCGCACTCGCCGCAAACGTCGCCATCCACGTTGGAAAGGCAGTTTACCGCATGGGCAAACACCAGCGCCGCAGAGGTCTTACCCGTACCCCTTGGTCCGCAAAAGAGGTATGCGTGGGATACACGGTTGTTTTTGATCTGATTTTTGAGAGTTCTGACGATATGCTCCTGACCCGCAATGGAATCAAAGCTCTTTGGCCTGAACTGCCTGTATAATGCTACGTACCCCATAAATACTCCGTCACGTTACAAAATTCTATATAAAAAGCCGTGCAGCCAAGAATCGATAGCCCTCAATGAACGGTATTTTGACAGCCGGCTCGGACAAGGCACACCTATGGCACATATGAATGGTCGCTTAGTGCTGCTTCCTTCCGGACCTGACACGGTTCACGAGTTCATATTGCATAGGACCCCATCGTCAACACTACTTATCAAAGCCAGACTTCACCGAAGAAAACCTCAAAAAGGCATACAGTCCTGTTATAGCGGATTACAGGTACAGGGCACCGCTATCTCCCCACTTCGCACGGCAAACTTATCACTTTGAGATGATACCGAAATACCATCATTATATATTATACACTATTTTTTCAATAAATGCAAGTGATTTTTCATATTTGGAGCAAATTTGTCCATTTCTGCCGCTAAATCTGCCCCCCGAAAAAATTTTTTGAAAAAATTCGAATTTTTTATAAAAAACCTATTGACAAAATTTAGAACGTATGCTATAATATGCACGTAATCAAGTTTTGGACTGAGTCTAATATTGATAAGGAGGACAGTATGAATCAGACAGATACAATTCGCATATTGCAAGAAGCCGACATACGGCCCTCATACCAGAGAAACCTGATACTAAAGGTTTTGAGGGGCACGGATCGCCACCCTACCGCAGAGGAGCTTTTGGAAATGGTCAACCAAGCATCGGAGATCGCAATATCAAGAGCCACCCTTTACAACACGTTGCAGTTGTTTGTGGATAAGGGCATCATCGTCCAGGTGGACAGCCGCCTGCATGAGGCACATTACGAGCCTAACGTAACGTTCCATCCGCACTTTATATGCTCGGAATGTAAAAGGATTTTTGACATCCAGGGTGATCTGCCAATAGCAAGCATCCCCGCAGGGTTCAAGGTTCATTCGCACACATTGAACATCAACGGCATCTGCCGCGAGTGTTCATCAAAAAAGGTATAAATCATTAAATCATTATTTTTGGAGGTATTTTATTATGAAGAAGTTTGTTTGCAGTGTTTGTGGTTATGTTCATGAGGGAGACAGCGCACCTGAGAAGTGCCCCCAGTGTAAGGTTCCTGCTGAAAAGTTTGTTGAGCAGACAGAAAAGATGTCATGGGCAGCAGAGCACGTTGTTGGCGTAGCACAGGGCGTAAGCGAGGACATCATCGCTGATCTTCGCGCTAACTTTATGGGCGAGTGCACAGAGGTTGGTATGTACCTTGCAATGGCAAGAGTTGCTCACAGAGAGGGCTACCCCGAGATCGGTCTCTACTGGGAGAAGGCAGCTTACGAAGAGGCAGAGCATGCAGCAAAGTTTGCAGAGCTTTTGGGCGAGGTTGTAACTGACAGCACAAAGAAGAACCTGGAAATGAGAATTGAGGCTGAAAACGGCGCAACAGCAGGCAAGACAGATCTTGCAAAGCGCGCAAAGGCAGCTAACCTTGACGCTATCCACGACACAGTACATGAGATGGCTCGTGACGAGGCAAGACACGGCAAGGCATTTGAGGGTCTTTTGAACAGATACTTTAAGTAATTTTTGCACATAGAACACAAAAAGCGGAGGTACAGCCTCCGCTTTTTATTATTTACAGATCAATAGGCGGATTATTATCCGAAAAGGACACGTGGGCTATCATAAAAGCGCTTCTGTTAAAGGCAACGCTGACCTTTGTGCCATCGGGCAGCCTTGTATCCACCGCATTTGTAAAGGAAAACATTCCTATGTTGTCCACTTCTTCCCCGTCAATGTAAACACTGCATTTATTCATTCCCCTGTAAACCGTCACAAAGTGGCCGTTTACTGCCGCAGTATTAAATCTGCAAAACACCGCATCAGTAAAAAGAATGCACCCAAGCACCGTCGCCGTCAAAAAGCCCAGCATAATACCAATGACGTAATTATCGTTATAGTTTACGATCTCGTAGGAAAAATAGCCTTCGCCAACCACCGTCACCTCTTTGGTGGCTTCTCTTATTGCGGAAAAAGCAATACCCATCGCAAGAAAGACAACAAACAGCACCGCCGTTATTATTCTCCGTTTGGTCACGTACCGCGTTATTTCCTTTTCCAAATTCTCAACACGTTGTTCGTTCATTGTTATTCCTCCTTTTTTAGATCATCGGCTCCACAAAAGCCATTATCAAAAACGCACCTGCACACAGCAGGACAACCTCCGCCACATCGTTGACGTCAGTAGATCGGAACACGCCTTTATCGCCGTTTGGCAAGCATTTTCTTATCAGACAATAGACCCAATATCCCACGCAAGCGCCAAGCGTGTTGGCTATCAAATCATCCAGCTCCGTTACACCCCAGCCAAGCATCTGCAACAGCTCTATACACAGAGAAAACAGTGCGCCCGCAAGCGCCACCGACCTTACGTTGCAGAATTTTTTATACAGCAGCGGCAATCCCACACCAATGGGAACAAACGCCACCACGTTGAGCATAAAGTGCATCGGGGCTTTAATCAGATCCCGCAGCGGGATCAATATTATTTCCGGCGTAAATGACACCGCAGGAATATTGCCTATACCCGTTGCCGCCACCACAACAAACAGATAAAAGCTGAACGCAAGTACCGCGGCAATATGTAAAGGCTTTTGTCTTTTGCGCATCACAAACAGCACCGCAAAATACGCCACCAGTATGGGTAGTATGTATATCCAGCCGCTTGCCCCGCGGGTAAGAAGATATTTTATCTGATTCATTTATTCTCTCCCGTATTTAATATACCGATTTCGTCTTTTATTTTGTTGTCAATCTTTTCCTGAGAATCATATATCAGCACCTCGGGATTATCACATATATATTTTATGTGTTGTTCATAATCCTCTTTGTTACGTAACCTTTCATCTGTTGAACTATTCGCGAAATTGTTGGGGCTCTCCCCTCACAACGCCGCCTTCACAATAACGAATATTATCAACGCCCACACCAACACAAGGGGGATCGCGTAATACCATTTTTCGGGCTTGCCATCCTGCCACATATTCTGTGACTCTCTGCGGCATCTTTCCAGCACGCCCTTTGGTATAAATTTAACCGTCAGAGCCACAAACAGCGGCAGAAGTATCAAGTCGTCCAGATATCCCAGCACGGGTATAAAATCCGGTATCAGGTCAACGGGGGACAACGCATACACCACCGTTATTCCCGCAAAGATCTTTGCCAACAGGGGCGTTTCCCCATCCTTTAACGCCAAAAACAACGCAGGAATATCCGTTTTCAGCCTTTCGGCCCGTTCTTTTAAGCTCATACCCGTCCTTACGTATCGCCTTTTCTGCTATCCACTATCCCAATAACGCCAAGCACCGCAAAGGCAATAGCCAGAACCAGGGTCACTATCCATCTCGTCATGCTTTCGTTGTTGATAGCAAGAACAATAAACGCCGCAACGCCCAGCACGCCAATCACCAGCTGGAATACGGACGCCGCAAATTTCCATTTTCTCATCATGCTTTCTTTCCTTTCACTCTTAATACCACAGCCATGGCTACCGCCGCCAGCCCCACCAACGTCAGTATAAAATACACTCCGCCATGGGCATTAAAATACACGTTCCATACCGTAGGCCAGCTGACACCGCCGATAATATCAATAGTTGTCGTCGCCACAAAAACCAATATGGGCACCAAGCCCAGCACTCCTGCTCCGCACACCAGCAGAACGGATGCAATACGCTTTCTTTTCATACCACGCCCCCTTTTATCGTATTTTACCACATTCAGCTGGGAATTTCAAGTATTTTTCGCTTTCACGATCGATAATTGAATTCAATCAATAATTGATTGACAACCCGCCACCCCTTGTGATAAAATAATACAAAGGGCTTTTGCCCAATTTCATCAAAACGAGGTAGACCCATGACGGAACAGACCTTTCAGCTTCTGGAAAACTATATGCTCTCCCAAATGACGGACAGCGCACACGACAAGGACCACATTTATCGCGTACTTTACAACGCCATGCTTATCGCACAAAACGAGGCAGACGTTGCAAGCGACGTGCTTATAACCGCATGCCTGCTCCACGACGTAGGCAGACAGGAGCAATTTGCAGACCCATCCCTGTGTCACGCCGTGGTTGGTGCGCAAAAGGCATATGATTTTTTGACGTCCAATGGCTTTGACGAGGGTTTTTCCTGCCATGTCAGAGATTGCATTCGCACCCACCGCTTCCGCAAAAGCTCGCCGCCCCAAACCATCGAGGCAAAGATACTTTTTGATGCCGACAAGCTGGACGTGGTTGGCGCCATGGGCATTGCCCGCACTCTGCTCTACAAGGGCAACGTGACAGAACCGCTGTACAATCTGAACCCCGACGGCACGGTGTCAAACGGGGAGAATGACGATCGACCATCATTCTTCCACGAGTACAAATTCAAGCTGGAAAAGCTGTATTCCAATTTCTACACGCAAACAGGCAAAGCTTTGGCAGCAGAGCGACAGTCCGCCGCTGTCAATTATTACAACGACCTGCTCCGTGAGGTCACTCTCCCCTATACCCTGGGCAAGGATATACTGGAAAGCATTCTGCTCCACGAGCAATAACAAAGGAGAAAAAGCATGAAAATCGCAATTTTGGGCTTTAGCGGCTCGGGCAAATCAACCCTTGCAAAAAAGCTTGGGCAGAGATACGGTGTGCCCGTACTGCACTTTGACAGCGTACAATTCCTACCCGGATGGCAGGAGTGCCCATTGGAGGAAAAGCTGAAGATCACAGAGGAATTTCTCAACACCAACGACCAATGGGTCATTGACGGCAACTACACCAAGCTGTTTTACCGGCGCAGACTGGAGGAAGCGGATAAAATAATCATTCTCATGTTCAACCGCTTTGCCTGCCTTTGGCGAGTTATCCGCAGGTATTTTACGTATCGCCATACCACCCGCCCCGACATGGGCGAGGGCTGTCCCGAAAAGATAGACCGTGAGTTTGTGATGTGGGTACTGCGTGACGGCAGAAAAAAAGCCGCCGTGGCACGGCATAAGGATATCGCCAAGCGCTACCCTGACAAAACCGTTATAATCAGAAATCAGCGGCAATTGAATAAAATATGACGCAGGCAGGCGTCCTCGACGGTCCAAAATCTTTTCTGCGGACGACCAATGGCAAGCCCCTACGCTCTGCAAAAACTATAAATGGCTCCCTCTGTTGAGGGCGAGGGA
>JAGBHJ010000118.1 GCA_017935525.1 Clostridia bacterium
GATGAACATTTCCACCATCATTACGTCGGACCTTCCCCGTGTGGTGCAGACCGCACGCCCCGTATGCCAGGCGCTGGGCATAAAGCCCATGTCAAAGTACCGCTGGAGAGAGGTAAACAACGGCAAGCTGGCAGGCATCCCAAATAAAGAGGCAGAGGAGCTTTACCCCGGTATGTACTGGTCCTCACTTGAGCCAAATCAGCGTTATCCCGAGGGCGAATCCCCCATGGTGTTCTTCCACAGGATCAGACGTGCGTTTATGGATCTGAGGGAAAGCGTACTTTCTGGTGCAGTAAGGTCAAACGTTGCTGTGTTTACTCATTCGGGAGTGATCAGCGTGGTATACAGCCTTGTAAACCGCACTCAATGGACAAACAAGGATCGCTCCTTTAACATTCCCTACACCAGCGTCCACGCATACAACGTCACAAAGGGCGAGATCACAAGAATACTGTGATATTTTTGAAAGGCAATCAATGGATAAGAAATTTAACATTAAGGACAAAAACGAATATATAAAGCTCATAAAGTTTGCTCTGGTGGGCGGTATGAATACCCTCATAGACTGGCTGGTGTACTTTATTCTCACAAAATTTGTAGCCATCACCCCATGGATCGCAAGTACCATCGCCTATTGCTGCGGCATAGCCTCCAGTTATTTTGGCAATAAGCATTTTACCTTCAAGGCAAAAAACAAGACCTCCGTTTTGGAGGTCGTAAAGTTCCTGGTGGTCAATGCACTTTCCCTTGGTGCTTCAACGGGCGTGGTTGCACTTTGCACAGAGGTGTTCCTGTGGAACCCATACGTTGCAAAGGTGCTCTCAACAGGTATTTCGATGCTCATCAATTACCTTGGCAGCAGGTTTTTTGTTTTTGTAACAGATAAAAAATAATTCCTTACAGAAAGGCTTTATTATGGAACGTACGGTTAATTATGCCATCGTGGGCTGCGGCAGGATCGCACCCTTTCACGCAGATGGCATTGCAATGGCACCCTCCGCAAGGCTGGTTGCCGTTTGCGACATTGTTGAAGAAAAGGCACGGGATTTTGCCGCAAGCCACGGAAACGTTAAATATTATACTGACGCGGAGGAAATGTTCCGCAATGAATCCATAGACGTTTGCTCCGTGTGTGTTCCCAGCGGTAACCATCACGAGATCGTTATACTTGCCGCCAAATACGGCATCAACGTCCTTTGCGAAAAGCCCCTGGACGTAAACCTTACCAATATGCAGGCTATGGTAGACGCCTGCAATGCAAGCGGTGTAAGGCTTGGCGCTATATTCCAGCGCAGAACCTACCAGGCGGCGCAGGAGGTCAAAAAGGCTATTGACAGCGGTGCATTCGGCAAGATAACGTTGGCAAGCGCTTCCCTGCTGTTTTACAGAGATCAGGAGTATTACGACAGCGGAGATTGGCGAGGCACTTGGGAGCTTGACGGCGGCGGCGCGCTGATGAATCAAGGTGTACACGGCATAGACATGATCGCATGGCTTATGGGCGGCGTAGAGAGCGTTAACGCAGACTGCCAAAGACTGGTATGGGATACACAGGTAGAGGATACCGCAGTCATCCGTGTAAGGTACAAAAACGGAGCCATCGGCACCATCGAGGGCACAACGTCCGTTTACCCCGGGCTTGAGACAATATTCAGAATAGGCGGCGAAAAGGGCTCCGTCATATTCGGTGACAACAAGATATACAAGTGGATATTTAAGGACAACACTCCCCCTTGCCCCGTTATAGAGGATGAATACGCAGGAACAAACTGCTCTTACGACAACTGCACTCCCCACGCAGTCCAGATAGAAGATATGGCACAAGCCATTATCAACGGCACAAAGCCCATGCTGACAGGCGAGGAAGCAATACAGTCCGTAAAGGTCATTCTCTCTATTTACAGATCCGCAAGAGAGTCAAAAGAAATAAAGGTAGATAATTACAATGACTGATTTTTTGGGCATAATCTGCCCCAAATGCCTTTCCCCTCTTAAGGTGGAGGGCAACACACTCAAATGCTCCAACGGACATTGCTATGACATATCCTCCCAAGGATATGTCAATCTTTTACCGCCCCACAAGGGTGGCTCCATCCCCGGGGACAACAAGGAGATGGTGCGAGCAAGGCGCACCTTCCTCAACAACGGCTATTACAAGCCCCTTGCGGATGAGCTGGCAAGAATGACTGCAGAGCTTTGTCCCTCTTTTGTAGCGGATATAGGTTGCGGCGAGGGGTACTACACAAGCAGGATAAAGCAAGAAGCAAAAGCCACAGTCAAGGGCTTTGACATTTCAAAATTTGCCCTTGCGTATGCCGCCAAGGCGTATAAAGACATAGACTTTTGCGTGGCAAATCTCCACAGCCTGCCTATGGCGGACAACACCGTTGACGTTATCACCTGTTGCTTTTGTGCCCACGACGAAAACGAGTTCGCAAGGGTACTGAAGGACGGTGGATATTTTATACTTGTCACCCCCGGTGCAAAGCATTTGTTCTCGTTAAAGTCCGTGGTGTATGACGACCCGTACGAAAACCCTGCGGATGAAGCCCTGATCCCCAATTTTGAGCTGACAGACACAAAGGAGCTCTGCTTTGACTTTACCGTCAACGGCGATGATATATGGAATTTATTTTCAATGACCCCTTATTTTTGGAAGTCACCCAAGGAGGGGGCTCAAAGACTCCGTCAGCTGGCTAGCCTTACCACAACGGCGGACTTTGTAATACGCATTTACAGAAAGAAGTGACCCCATGCACTACATAACGGAAAACATCGGGCTGATAATAGCTGTGCTTGCCATTGCTTCAGCCGCGGTAAACAGCATCGTCAGACTTGCAGTCATATTCAGGTTAAAGCTGACGTTTAACTGCCAATACCTTGTAACGGAGTACGTAATGATGCTGGCTGTGCTGCTGGGTATATTCCGCAGAACTATGACCAACTCCCGCATTCTGGCGATATTCGTCATTGCCATGGCGCTTTGGGGTGCAGTCACTTTGGCATTCCACCTTAAGGGCTTTGTGTTTGTCAGAGTATTCGGCATAAGGCACGCCATGCACGGCAAAATATCCCAAAGCCTTGCGGATATAGCCCACTCCTGCGGGCTGGACAGAACGAGTATGTATATTTACGGCGGGGATTCAAAAACCGCCTGCAATATGCTGATCTTTAAGCACACCACGGCGGCAAACAGAATAAACTGCATAAAGCAAGGGGAAAAATTCTTAAAAAACTACATTACGGGCAACGTTGCCACGTCTATCCTGCAGATACTTTTGAATATTGCCGTTGTTATAATGGCGTACGATATGTATCTGCGGTAGATCAAAAGGATATGATAAATGACATCTTTACTTCTTAAA
>JAGBHJ010000119.1 GCA_017935525.1 Clostridia bacterium
CTGCCTTGATATTGTACTGGATTAAATACTTGGGGATGGGCTTTACTACTACAGCGCCTGAGCCCACAACACTGCCCTCGCCAATGGAGCCTGAGTACATTATGCACACGCCCATACCGATGTAGGAGTCCCTGCCGATGGTGACTTTTTTTGAATGTCCGCCCTGGGCAATAATAACTCTGTCGGGATCCTCGTATTTGTGGGAATAGGGAGTGGACGTGATGTTCTGCGCCAAAAGACAGTGATCACCAATCTCGTAGCCGCAGTGACCGAATAACGTTGTGCCTGTGCCTATGTAAACGTTGTTGCCGATGGTGATGTAGCCACCCTCGGGATCCTCTGTGTCAAGGTAGACCCTGTCACAAATGGTGACGTCGTTACCAATGGTAATGCCCTTGGGACCTCTTGCAATGAGTGTCGTATCCTCGCTGATGCTGGAATTGTCACCGATGGAGATATACTGGGGGTTGACGATCCTTACTCCGGGGCCAAAGGTTACGTTTTTACCCATATAACGAAGCTTTGACTTGTAGTATTCCTGACGCACCTTGGAAGCGTAGTCACTATCGTCCATCATAAAAAGGGTCTTGAACATGTTCTCTCTGTCCTCGGGGGACATTGCATTGAATTTGTCTTCGAAAAACATAATATTACCTCACTTGTTGAGTATTTTTGATAAAACTTCTTCTATTGTTAATGCCATTCTGTAAATTCCGAGATCCGTGGGGTGGCAGGTGTCCACCGTACAAAGATCCTTGTCAATATCGCCAAACAGCGTATCGCCGTCAATAAAGTATACGTTCTTGTCGCCCTCGGCAATGGCTGTTTTGTACGTATTATATATTGCGTCACGGCGGGGCTGATACCATGTGTACCATGGCATCGTGTTTGGCGCTGTAATAAATACGATAGGCAGGTCGGGGTGAGCATTTCTGACTGTGCGGTAGAATGGCAGATGGGTCGCCATCAGATGCTCTGCGCCCGATGCGTTGTGGTCGTAATCACATACAAAGATGCTCATGTCAAGCCCTGCAATGTAGTCCGCCATAGCCTGCTCGCCCATGGCACTGCCGCCAAAGCCCAGATTGTAGTATTCCGTGCTGAGGTGCTTGGAGATGATTGCCTGGTATGTGTTGGCGGGGCGGGATGAGCCTGCGCCCTGGGTGATGGATGAGCCGTAGTACACTATGGGCTTGGGGTGCTTGTAGGGTGTGGGCTCAAGCAGCTCTGCATCCGCCTTTACTGCGATATAAAGCTCCTTGACGGGGGATTGTGTGGGCATATGGAGAGTGTAATCCTCCATGTAGCCGTCCGTCGTTACCTGTGCGGAAAAGCCCCTATGGATCGTTATAGGCGGTATAAATGAGTAGAGGAAGGTATCCTGCTTAAGATATTCAAAGTCGGGATTTCTCCTCTGGATGTCAAAGCATGAGTGGGACGGCTCAACTGTGCGTGTGCCGTCGGACATGATCGCATACATACCGATAAATGTGGAATCCGTGCGGAAACGAACTCTGCCGCCTGCGGTATCGTGTACCAGCCCGCGGACGTTGGGGGATACGTTCTTTGCGATGCTGTCGGGCATTCTGGTGTAGCACTTTTGCTCCTCGTCATAATATACACCCGAAACTACAAACGGTGCGTCCTTGACGTCAAACCATACAAGGTCGGGAACGTCAAACTTTGCGTCGACCGAAATATTCTTGCTTAATTCTGAAGCCTTCATTCTGTTATTCTCCTTTTTGCTTGCTTTTTCATTTGGTAAAGTACCTCTGTTGCCAGCCTTGCCTTAGCAACGGAAACTCTTTGATCCTTGGGGATGCAGTAATAGAAAACTGACCTGTCACCAAAGCCTATCACGTCGCCCTTTTCGTACCAATAAAAATCGGCGTTTAGGTTATAAGTGGTTTCGGGCTTTTGCAGGTGGTCCAGCTTGCCGTCACAGCCCACCAGATGGAAACCGTCGCTTGTGTGGGTAAGTGTGCCGTCGCCAACTTTATACACGCACTTTGTATTAACCAGCATATATATGTCAACGTCGCATTGGAGGCGGTATTTGCCGTCTTCAAGCTCCTTTTTGACGCATTCTCTCTGCCAGCGGTACCAGTCAGGCACGTGGTTGAATTTTGCATCGCCGTCGTCCGCCACCAGATAACCGTACTGGTCAAGCGTATAGCTTTTGCCGCAGCTGTGGCATACAAGGCTTATGCCCTTGCCCTCTGTTGCGCATTCTGCCATGCAGTGGGGGCACTTGTAAAGCACTCTGTGCAAACAGTCTGCACGGAACGGCTCGGGTACGCTTATTTTGTTTTCCTGCTGATAGCGGAAGCCGTCAAAGTCAAACCTTGAGTTTATAATGCTCTGTATCTCCTCAGCGGAGCTTTCCTGTATCTGCTGGGGAGAAAGGAGGTATTCAACGTCTGCGGAGGTCTTTGACTTTCTCAACTGGAGGTTGTTGTACAACGGGTCACGCTGAAAAACGCCGTACGTCTTTATCATCACAACGGGCGCTCCCAGCATCTTGACAAATTTTCCGATGCTGTCGGGCAGGGGAGTTGCTGTGCCGTCAAAGGTATAGCCTGCCTCGGGGTACATCAGCACGGAGCTTTTAAGCTCTCTGATGGAGTACATGATATCCTTTATGAGTATTGGGTCAAACACAAACTTGTTTGTCGGTATGCAACCCAAAAGCCGCATGAGAGGATTTAAGCCCACAAATCCGTCGGTCGTTGTCACTATACCAAAGGTACGAGGGAAAAGCACGTGTGCGGCTACCTTCATATCAAAAAAGCTTGTGTGGTTCATCAGAATAAGGCAGGGCTCCTTTTTGCCCAGCTTATCCATGTTGATCCTGTTGACGGTAAAGCCCGACTTGTACATTGCAGGCATTGAAAGCGCCTTGATAAGGAGCTTAAGAACGGGGTTTTGCCTTAGTGGCTTCTTGTGCTTTGGCTTTGGCAAAGCCATTACCTGCTCGTAGGGCAGGACCTTTGTTTTGATAGTCATAGATGCATCCTCTTTATCCGCCGTAGCGGTTTTTTACGAAAATCACACAAACGTATATCTGCATGGATCGGACCGATACAATTTGTCACAAAAAATGCTCTGTCCGCATTTCTACCATAGATGGTTCAATAATTACATCAGGAGAAGCGAAGCTTCATTCATTAATGTAATTATTATACCA
>JAGBHJ010000120.1 GCA_017935525.1 Clostridia bacterium
ACGTAGATCACTTCCACGGCAATTCCCCCGACGGCTTCTTTATCGACGGCGTATCCATAGAGGAATTTGTGCTGGTAACGTCCTTGACGGATAAGGAAAACAACGCCCTTTTGGAAAAGATACTGGATACTACGGGCTATGAGATCCCATTGGGTGACGTAAATACACCTCAGGAGCATGAGATCATCATCGGTAACGTCAACCGCCCCGAGGCTATCCAAGCCTGTGACGAGATCAGATACATGGACATTTCCGTCCGCGTTATCAACGGCAAGCTGGTGATCGGTGCAGGCTCAAAGGATGCGCAGGCTGACGCAGTAAAGTATTTTACAGACGAGATATTGGATACAAAGGTTGACAAAAAGGAATACTCCTCCGCAACAGACAAGGTCATCCCCTACGGCAGCTACGCTATGAGCGAGATAAAACTTTTCGGCAAGGATATTTCCGAATACACAATAGTAGCGGACACCCTTGACGACACAGCGGCAAACGTTATCAAGGAATATATCATAAAGCTGACAGGTCAAAAGATCAAAATAACGACGGATGCGTCCGCAGAAAACGCCATTATCCTCGGCAACGCAGGCACGGACGAATTCAAGCAGCTGACACAGGGACTCACAACGTCGCAGTACGTCATAAAGAGCCAAGGCAGCAAGATATATCTGGGTACCATCAACCCCTACTATCAGGACGGCCCTGCCGTACACAAGTTCTTTGAGAACTACTTTGCATTTGACCCCAAAACAGAAGCTGTTACCGCAGATAAGATCAATATTACGGAGAGCTTTGACGTTTGCGAGGTCATCGATGACTACCTTATGAAGGAAGCAGACAAGGAATTCCTTGACAGCATAGAGAATAAGGCAACCTCATTGAAAAACAAGATACTGAACTCCGCAACCGAGGTCGAATATACGGGCACAGCCTACTACGTTGCCAATGACGGCAACGACGATAACGACGGTTTGACACCCGAAACCCCATGGGCTACCCTTGCAAAGGTGCACTCCGCAGTATTTGCAAAGGGTGATGCCGTGTTCTTTAAGCGCGGTGACATCTTCCGCGGAAGCTTTAAGACACAGCCCGGCGTTACGTACTCAGCATACGGCAATGGAGAAAAGCCCAAGCTTTACGGCTCCCCCTACGACGGCGCTGTGGAGGGCAGTTGGATCCAGGTCGCTCCCAACGTTTACCGTTACAGCGAATATTTTGGTGACAGGGATATCGGCGCTGTGGTGTTCAACCACGGTGAGGCAGTTGCTACAAAGATCTGCCCCTCATTCACTCCCGAGGGCGCAATAAACGACTGGACAGGTCTGCCGTTCTCTTACAGGACCATCACCTCCGACCTGTACTTCTTCCACCACAGCTTATCCGACAACACCACGCTCAACACCTTGGACACTGTCTACGGCTACCTTTACCTCTGTTCTACTCAGGGCAACCCTGCGGACAGATTTGACAGCATCGAATTCAACGTTTCGGGCGACGTCATCGACGGCAACGGCGAGCACGTTGTGATCGACAACCTGTGTATAAAGTACAGCGGCGGCTTGGGTATTGGTGTTGACAACAAGAATTTTACCGTACAGAACTGTGAGGTTGCATACATCGGCGGAACGATCCAGGAGGCTCCCGGATTGCGCTACGGCAACGGAATACAGGTTTGGGGTCACGGCGAAAACATCACCGTAAACGACTGTTACGTTCACCACTGCTTTGATGCAGGTATAACTCATCAGGGTAATTTTGCAGTTTATAAGAACATCAGCTATTATAACAATCTGCTGGAGTACAATATATACAACATTGAGTACTTCAATTACGCTGACGAAAACAACGGCGCATATTACAATGAAAAGATCAATTTCTACAACAACATTATGCGCTACGCAGGCTACGGCTGGGGAATGAACCGTCCCGGTAACATGGTGGCATTCCACATCACAGGCTTGGGTCCATGCAAGCTTCTGGGTGAGGACAGCGGAATATACAACAACATATTCCAGTACAGCAAAAGGTGGCTGGTGCGCACCCTTGCCGCAAGAGAGGAATGGCTGATGCCCTACTACGACAACGTATTTATTGAGTACGAGGGCGGCGTTGTAGGCAGTGCGGCAAACACCACCGGCGACAAGCACGGCGTATGGTCGGACTTTAACTATTCCGGTATAGACTCATGGGAGTACAGAAAGAACGAATTCTACGTAGTCTATAAGGATTAACAGATATAACCGTACTCACTTGTACGACCTGCCTCCCTTGCGCAAAGGGGGGCTTTTTTGATTGCAAAAAGGCGAGGAACCAAACAATTCCTCGCCCTTTGTTCATACTATATAATTTACCGCATTTGTACAAGATATTATCTGATGCCGTACTTTTCGATAATATAATCCATATCCTTGTCACCCCTACCGGAAAGGCAGATAAGAACGGAGCCCTTGTCCATCTGCTTTGCCAGCTTTATGCCGTAGGCAACTGCGTGAGAGCTTTCGATAGCGGGGATGATACCCTCAAGTCTTGACAATGTGTAGAACGCATCAACAGTTTCCTCGTCGTCAATAACGTCGTACTTAACCCTGCCAAGGTCGTGCAGGAATGCGTGCTCGGGACCGCTGGAGGGGTAATCCAGACCGCTGGCAACGGAATATACGGGAGCAGGCTCGCCGTTTTCGTCCTTCAGCATTATGCTGTTAAAGCCGTGCATGATGCCCTCCTCGCCGTAGGTAAGGCTTGCCGCGTGGTCACCCTGCTTGGGGCCTCTGCCCAGAGGCTCAACACCGTAAATATCAACGGGGTCATTAAGGAAGCCGGAGAACATACCCATGGAGTTGGAACCGCCACCAACGCAAGCAACTACCGAATCGGGAAGCTCGCCCGTCATCTCAAGAAACTGCTCTCTTGCCTCGATACCCACAACGCTCTGGAAATCTCTTACCATCATGGGGAATGGATGAGGGCCTACTACGGAGCCTATGCAATAGATAGCGTCCTTGTATTCTCTTGCGTATGCGGCAAAAGCACCGTCAACCGCCTCCTTAAGCGTTGCAAGGCCCTCCGTTACCTCAACCACGTTTGCGCCCAGTATCTTCATTCTTGCCACGTTGGGAGCCTGCTTTTTGATGTCAACGGAGCCCATGTAAATATCGCACTCCAAGCCAAAATAAGCCGCCGCAGTAGCCAACGCAACGCCGTGCTGACCTGCGCCTGTTTCCGCAATTACCTTTTTCTTGCCCATGTACTTTGCCAAAAGCGCCTCGCCCATGCAGTGGTTAAGCTTGTGAGCGCCCGTGTGGTTAAGATCCTCTCTCTTTACGTAGAGCTGAACGCCCGTACCAATGTGGTTGGACAGTCTTTCCAAGTGAGAGATGGGTGTGGGTCTGCCCTGAAAATCCTTTCTGATCTTGCGCAGCTCCGCAATAAACTTTGCGGACTTACAGATAGTAAAATATGCGTGAGTGATCTCCTCCATTGCATCCTTAAGCTCGGGTGAAATGTACGCGCCGCCGTACTTGCCAAAAAATCCTTCCTTGTTGGGATAGTTCTTAAAATATGTGTCAAAATCTACTTCATTAAATTTCATCGTCTTTTCCTCCGTAATGTGTTATGTATCTGTGGTTATTTGTTGCATTGTTGTATTATTTTGTAGGTGTTTGTATTGACCTGCACCATCGTCTTGATTCTCGCATATTCATTACCTCCTCTTGTCAAAAGCTACCTTGATCTGCTCCCCCAAAGGCGTATGAATACAAAAACGCCCTTAACAGAAGCTCTTTTTCTGTCAAGGACGAATAAATTACGATCTATCCGCGGTGCCACCTTGATTCATCACGGCTCAAAAGCCGATCTGCTCTTTTAGCTGGGTACTGCATACCCACGACAAGTAACGTCTGCCCCAACGTCGCAGAATAATAGGAAGGTATCCGTTCACTGCGCCCTCAGCGGTCCATTTGCCATACAGTTTCTAACCCGTTCTCAGCCACCGGGCTCTCTGTGTAGTCTTTGATGACTTTATCTCCGCCTCATCGGTTTATAGGGGTATTATATCACTAAGTTTTTTGTTTGTCAAGTACCTTTTGAAAAAATATATAAAAAAGCTCCGATGAAATTCATCGGAGCAATCCTGTTTTTTCTAAAATCAGATCAGCCGGCGTTCTTCTTTGCTCTTGACTTGATAAGCAATATAACGCCACCAAACAGCACCAGAGCCACAGCCCACATTACCAAGCCGCTGATAACGCCGCCAAAGGAAGCCAACAAGCCTGCAACAACGTAGGAGATAACGGAAATAACTGCAATCGTTGCAGCATAGGGCAGCTGTGTCTTTACGTGGTCGATATGGTTACAGTTACCGCCAGTGGAAGCAAGGATGGTAGTATCGGAAATGGGAGATACGTGATCGCCGAATACCGCACCGCCCAGAGTTGCGGAAACTGTGATAAATACCAAAGTACCGCTTCCGCCAAGGATCGTTACCGCAATGGGCACCAGCACACCAAACGTACCCCAGGACGTACCTGTGGAGAATGCAATACCGCAAGCCAGCAGGAAGAATATCGCAGGGAACAACGCCTGGACAGTAGAGGGGATCCTGGACATATTTGCCTGAACGAATGCCTGAGCATCCAGGTAGCCGCCCTTTGCACCCATAATGCCGGAAATAGTCCATGCAAACGTGAGGATGAGAATAGCGGGAACCATTGTCTTAAAGCCCTGTGTAAAGCTGTTTGTGATCTCCTTAAAGGAAACGACCTTTTCTACCATATAGTATATGGAAACCAGTACCAAAGCGATGGTAGAGCCGATGGCAAGGGACGTACCTGCGTCACAGTTTGCAAATGCTTCGATAACGTTTGCGGACTGCAATGCCGTGCCGTATGTGCCTGAATCCCAATCGTAGAAGTATCCGGAGTAGATCATACCGCCGATACAGCAAAGGATCAGAATGATAACGGGAACGATCAGATGGCGAACCTTACCCACGGGGTTTGCCACGATGGATGTGTCCTCATCCGTAGGAAGATCGGTCTCCCCTGCGTTAAGGTCGCCCGTTGTTTCTGCCAGCATTTCGTTCTTCTTCATCTTGCCGAAGTCAAGCTTTACAAAGCAAAATACAAATATCATCACGATAGTGAGGATGGCGTAAACGTTAAAGGGGATGGTCTGCATAAATACCACAAGACCGTTACCTTCCAGCTGACCCGAAACCGCAGCAGCCCATGACGAGATGGGGGCGATGATACAAACGGGGGCAGCAGTTGAGTCTATCAACCATGCCAGCTTTGAGTGGGACACTCTGAACTTATCCGTAACGGGGCGCATAACGGAGCCAACCGTAAGACAGTTAAAGTAGTCGTCAACAAAGATAAGGCAACCCAAGCCTGCAGTTGCGGCAAGCGCACCACTCTTGGAGCTGATCTTCTTTTCTGCCCATTCGCCGTAAGCCTTTGAGCCGCCGGACTTCTGCATCAAAACAACAAAAATACCCAGCACAACAAGGAATACGATTATAGGCGCGTTATTACCAACGCATTCGCTCATACAAGTGTAAAGAGTACCCAATGCTCTTAAGGGATTGCCGCCTGCGTACATAAGTGCGCCTGTCAGAATACCCACAAAGAGGGATACGTACACCTGCTTTGTCAGGAGGGCGAGAATGATTGCAACTATCGCAGGCATAAACGCCCAAAAAGTACCTTCCATAAAAATTTCTCCTTATATATAAAATTTGTTAATATTATAGTACATAAATCCCCAATTGTCAAGCATAAATATTCAATTTATTGCAAAATTACGCATTTATCCCCACACCGCAAAAACCCATTGACATTGAGCGCGGGATATGATAAAATAAAGCCACACAACACAATAAGGAGCTATATATGAAAATATCAAACCATAATATCCCCGTCACCCCCCAGTGTGACCCCGCAAATATACCCACGGAATTCCCCAACAGGCTTTCCGACAATATTTTTTGCCGTGACCCCTATATTCTGCTCTACGGCGACCATTATTATCTCTATCGCACCGCAGGCAAAAAGGGCATGGAATGCCTTGTCAGCAAGGATCTGCTCTGCTGGAGCGAGCCCGTGCCCGTATTTACCGCACCCGATGATTTCCACGGCGTTGACGATTTCTTCTGGGCGCCCGAGTGCCATTACTACAAGGGCAATTTCTACATATTTACGTCCGTTTACTCAAAGGTATATGAGCACAGAGTTATTGCCGCATACCGCGCCACAAACCCGCTGGGACCCTTTGAGGACATTACCAACGGCAGGCTCAGCCCTGACGGTTGGGACGCCATTGACGGCACGCTGTATGTAGATGACAAGGGTCAGCCCTGGCTGATATTCGTCCACGAGTGGACCTCTACCCCCGACAAGGTGGGCACAATGGCAACGGCAAAGCTTTCCGAGGACTTTACCCGCCTTATCAGCGAGCCTGTGGAGCTTTTCCGCGCTACCGACCCTGTGTGGAGCGACAGCGACGTTACCGACGGCCCCTACCCCTTTGTGGATGACAACGGCAAGATCGCAATGATATGGTCAAACTTCTCACCCAAGGGCTACTGCGTCGGTATTGCCGAATCCCTGGGCAAGGATCACCTTGGTCCGTGGGTGCAAAAGGACGTACCCCTCTACCAGAAGGAGCTTTGTGAGGAATATGTCCTTGACGGCGGCCACGCAATGCTCTTTTACAGCAAGGAGGGCAAGCTGATGATGTCAATGCACTCCCCCAATTCAGACAGATACGGTATCTACGAGCACGTAACACTGCTGGAGCTGGACGAGAGCAACGGACTTGCAATCAAAAAGAAGTGGAATTGATAAAAAACCCGATGGCTATGAGTTATGGGATGCTCCGCATCGTTATGGTTGGCTTCGCCAAGTTAAAGATTGCAAGGGCAATCATATCATATAACTCATAACTCTAAACTGAAAAGCAGAAAAGGAGAGAGTCTCACGGAATTTTGCTTCCGCAGTACTCTCTCCTGTGTTTTTTGTCGCCGGTTACGCATTTGTTTTTACAAATGCACAGGTCTTTACCCATACCCTTGTTTCATTTCTCCGCTAAGAACACCACCTATTTACACATCGGATTCTTTAACGTCAAGTATTGATCGTAATTATTGTATATCCAGCATCGCACCAAGGTGGCGGTTGTCAGCGGTGGGGTTGTGGACAAGGATGCCTTTTTGTTCAGCCTCTGTAAATATCATATCACTTAACAACCCAATAAGCCTTTCCAATGAATTACTCTGCAATCCGTTCTGTACTATGTGATCGGGAATGCTGCCTTCTATCTGTTTTTTCGCATAGTCTAAAACCTCTCGGTACAAAGCCTTTGCCCCGTTAATTTCCGCCGTTAACTCCATAGCTTTTGTACTTACGTTTTTGTCATCAACGTCTATATCTTGTATCGCAGTATTCAACACCGCAACTCTGGGGACATATTTTTCTCCATCCCAATTTACATAGCCGTATTCCACAAGTCTGTGAACAGCGCTCTCATCCATGGGAGCTCCACCCTTTACCAAAAGCACCAATGCATCCATTTCATCAGTCAATAAATATCCCGGTCTGTGCTTATCAAGTTTTATATTGCTGAACACGTACTGTAAAAACCTTGCCTTTGGGAATATTCTTGACTTACTGCCACCATTGAGCCCAACGCCGTGCAAAGCGCCAACACTTTCTGTTTTTTCATATCCCACTATATGCCATTTGACTTTATTGGGCACATTATCTACTACTCCGTCTTCTCCTGCAGAAAAACTAAAAAGGAATTCCGCAAACATACCCCACTTCAGTTCCTCTCTCGTTTGAAATCCATAGTCCCAGTCCGGCATAACCTCATCCATAAGCTCATAGAAAAGTTCAATGGTCTTATTAAGCTTTTCAACAATATGCCCTTTTACGTTATCAACCTTATCAACAATACTTGCTACCATATCTGCTGTCAAAATAGCAAAATTAGTAACGTATTCTCCTCCTTTTTCCGCTAATAGCCCCTCTTTAACAAGAAAAGCCAATTCTTCCTCCATGTATGGCAACGCCACACCCAACTCGATTGCAAGGTCCTGTGCGGTACAAGGGGCACCATACGCGTGCAGATAAATATTCTTATAGAGTAATCGGTTGATTATCTCCCACCTTTCTCCCTCGTTTCCATAGAATGGTCTTGCATTCACCAGCATAATATCGCCGGGATCGTAACTTCTTTTTCCAAACTCTCTTGTCATATCCATACCTTCCTTTATCATTTTTCTTGCACGATGTAATTTTGCTTTTACCGTGCCAATTGGTTGGGACAAATTTTCTGAAATCTGTGACACTGTTATACCGTTAATGTAGTGCTCCACTATGATTTTACGGTAATCACCTCGGATAAACGCAAGTTCTCTGCGCATTAAGGCTAACTGTTCCTCGTATTGAAGCTCTTGTAACACGTCTTCACTCTCTTGCATAAGCGGTGTATCTTCATAGTCCCAGTTCTCCTCTTTATCCCTTTTGAGTTTCTTTTGCTTCGCCCACGCACTATACCTGTTTGACGCTATCTTCCACACCCATGCAGAAAAACTGTTTACTCCCGAAGCACTTTGCAAAGAGCTCATAACGTTAATGGCAATATCCTGCGTCAATTCCTCTGCCTCATCGGGGGACCCAGTCCTTTTTAAGCAGTAATAGAATACTTTTTCAAGATATTCGTTACAAAATACAAGCCAGGCCCGGTATATATTGTCATTGTCATTCAAGTTTATCCCTCCCTTCACCTATATAGTGTAAAAAAAATAACAAAGGTTGCATTTATAAAAAAAAGAGACAACTTACTAAAAGTTCTCTCTTGTGTGCTTGTGTCAGTCGATGCAAACAGCTCGCTGCATCCCATATCACTCCACTATCGGTATGCTTTCCACCACGTAGGACTGCCCCACCAAGCTTCCCGAGTACGTACACACGAGGGTGGTGCCGTCTTCCCCGTAAGTAAAGTAATGATCCGCCGTTCTTTGCCGTTTTATTTTGGATCCTACGGTTTTTGTCACTTGTTTTGTGGCAATATCCACATACTCATAGCAGTTTATATCCCAATCGTACAAGATCACATATTGGGAGTTACCATACAGTATCCTCTCGCCGCTATCGCATTGGTACAAAACCTCAGCTTTGCCGATGTCATCATCAAGCTTTACAAAGACGTCCCTCTTATGATGCTCCATACTGTTTATCAGGCTCTCTGTGTTACTTTCCGAAAACACCAACACAGCCCACGGCCACATAATATCATGCACCGCTATGGAAACATCCCCACTGTCGGGTATGACGTCGCAATCATATTCTCCTTGGATAACGTGGCGGCTATCCTCGGGCATCCACTTCAACCGTTTGATATGAACACCGTCCGAATTCTGCTCTCAGATATAAGAATATGATAAGGTCTCATTCTCCTCCGCCAAAGGGTGGCTTGATGCCAAATTGTGTAAGTAAATGCTCGTGCCTTTACCGCTTACACAGGAGGAAAACAATTCCAAAGCAAGCATTACGACCCAAGCAAACGCAAAGCTGATCTTTTTCATTTATCCGATCACCGCCCTCCAAGACCATATGTCCGCCGTCATTTTACGATTATTCTTACCACTCTGCCCGCATGGTTGAGATATGCGTTCCCCGGAGAGATAAGCTGGGGGATCACCGCATCGTGTATTCCATCCTCATCCGAATAGGTCGCCCTTACCTCGTTATAAAACATGCTGTGCATATGACCGCAGAATATTCCCTTTATAACGTCGGCGTTCTGCGTAATAAGCCGGTACACCTCAGCCGTTGCATCGTCCATTTTTCCTGCGCCAACGGTACCGTTCTTGTTAAAATCATATTCCGTATCCGCACCCGAGCTGTACCAAAGCGTGGGGATCGCGCCCTTGCCGTCACGGGGAGATATGGGCTCGTGCATAAAAAGCAAAATTATCTTGTTTTCTGCCCTCGCCTTTTGGATATCAGCGGCAAGCTTTTCAATCTGAATGTCTAAAAAGCGTGCCCTGCTGTTGTCAATGCACACGCAAATGACCTTGTCTTTTACCGTCCTTGAGTAATAATGCATATCATGGGGCCAGAATTCCTTCAGCATGGCAAGTCTTTCCTCAAGGGGAAGCATATCGGGCAGACCCGTCTGCATCTGCTTTGTAAGCTCGTGACCACCAAGCGCCATCATAACGTCGGGGTCGCGCTCCAAAATATGATCTCTGGTCAGCATTATACATCCGTTTGAAAGGTAATCCAATGTATCACCCGTTACCACAGTCTGGTCTGCGTAACAAGCCACGTCCATGGCATTTATAGCGGACTTTACCGATTCGCCCTCGCTTAACCACTTTCTCTTTTTTCTGGTAGCCATTGCCTCGCAGTCACCCTCATCCGATATCGAAACGTAATTAAAATGTACGTCCGTTATCTGATCGATCTCAACCGCTTCGCCACCAAGCCCCGACTCTATCTCCATTTCGATTATATACTGTCCCGTGTAGCCCAGTCTGTAAACCGTAAGAGCGTCACATTGGGCACATTCGGGCACAGGCAATTTGGGCTGCGAGTAAAACCAATTTCTTGCTGTAAGCTTATCGTCCATATGTATTCTCCGTATGTTTTTGAATTAGTAGTTCAATTATACACAACCGCATTCGGTTTGTCAAGGGCTTTGAGGGCAGAGTGTTGCCCCAAATGATCAAATTGTTTTCTTAAAAAATGACACACCCAATTTCAAGAAAAATATACACTGATTGCAGCTACTATCGACAGGAAAAGGATCAACAGAGTAAAATATGACTTCCGTTTGCTCCTCTTTCTATACTCCGGTGGTGCCTCACCGCGCAATCCGTACAAGATCGAGCTGATTAACGAGACTACCGCTTCCACCAAAAGCAAAGCTGTATTGCAGACAAGCATTGCCTTTGCTATCCACAATTCCATTACGTATAAATGTATTATTCCCAAGACAAGGGATACCCCCAACCAGGAAATGATCGCAACGTTCCACCAAAAAAGCTTTGCGTCCACCATCTTCCTGAATTTTATATAGAATACGTAAGGTACAAACATAACGTGAAATATATACTCATTCTGCCGTTTGTTCTTTTTATATACGTACTCGATGCTCCTTCGGAGCTTTAAGTCAATAAAAGCAAATTTGAAGAGATAATTCAAAAAGACTACTGCCAAAAGAGCCGAAAGGTCAAATTCCATAACAATACCCCATTTTACGTTCTCCGTCCCCGGTTTTGATTTTATTATAGACGAGGAGACAGCATTTGTCAAGTGTTTTGCGGGAGTTTTCGGCAGAAATGGGTAATTTTGATAAAAAAAATAACGAAGCGTTTTGCTTCGTTAAAAAATGCGCGAAGAGTTAATGCGCGGACACGTCAAATTTTACCCGCTCTCACCACGGCAAACATCATTTGCGGAAAGTCCGGCTCGATCACAGTAATGCCTTGCTTAATTATGACCAGACCGTTTTGCCGTAACTCATTTTCAAAGGTCTGAAAATTAACTATTCTACATGAGGTGCCTGCGATCTGAACTTCTTTCCCCGATTGTTCATGAATTCGGTTTTGTATGTCAAATGCTGTACGAATATCGCTCTTACGTTCAATAACACCGTCGCCCATAGTGCCTATGAGTGCAATACCATCGGGCTTCAGATGATCGCGAATGAACGTATAAAAAGAATTTCTGTCGGAATCAAGCACAAGCATATGCACAACGGCAATGGCATAAATGAAATCAAACGTATTATTCAGACTTTCGGTTACACAGTCAAGAATTTGAAAACGGTCTTTATAAACGGGCATCTTCTCTCTGCAAAAGGAAATTGCTTCCGGAGACACATCGGTTGCCAAGAGATCAAAGCCCTGCTCAAGCAGTGCGTATGCATCTCTGCCTTCTCCGCACCCGATCTCAAGCAGCTTGTGCTGATGCAAAACAGAAAAATCACGAATTGTCTCTGCTACTATAGGGGATGGATTTTCATCAAACCATCGCAATTTCTGTTCATGTACTTGACGATAACGGTCATCATATGCTTCATAATATTCTCGTTCTTTCATGTAGCACCTCCCATAAGTAAAATTAGGATTTGTTCGCTTTTACTGTAACGTTCATTGAGTCTGTTTTATATAATAAAATCCTTACTTTCGCAAGGATACAGACCAAAAAAGTATTAACTAGTTCTCCATTGTAATTGACGCAAGTTTCGATCCGAATACTGTTTTTCAAATTGATATCTGTCCCAAACATATATCGCATCATAGTCGGTGCTTAAAGATAAAATATACTTTTCCAATCCCTTAAAAGCTGTATATAACATTCTCATTTGTTATCAATATTCACCTTTGCCGTTTTGCAAGAAGAAACGAGCATCACACGAAGCGTGGCGCATTTATCAGACAGGGTTTTATATTGCTTTTCATCAATATAATTCGTTCTGTGCAGAAGCTCCAGCCAATAGCCCGTCTCACTTGCCTCATTGAGCGCGATTTCAAGCTTTGAAATAAAATCCTTTTTGCCTTGGGCGTATTGTGCCTCGTGAATATTCGCGCCAATCGATGTTCCACTTCTGCCGATCTGATTTGCAATTACGGATTCGTGATTAGATTTTAAGAATTTGACAAGGTTAATAATATCAACAGAGAATTCCATTGACAAATCACGGAGTTTAGATTCAGCCATAAGAACGCATCGCTTTCTGTTGTATTACAGCATAATTTTGACCGTTTGTAAAGAGTGGTGTATCGGCTACGCCGAAGTGATGTTATACCTACGGCATAGTGATGTATTGCTCCTTTGTCGCAAAGTGATGTGATGTTTGCCCACTTCGCCGTAAGGCGAAGCATCACTCACGCAGTGAACATCACTGCCGAAGGTAACATCACTTGCCCGCAAGGGCAAACATCGTTCCAAAACAAAGAGCACTTCATATGAAGTGCTCTTTGTTTTGGTCTGGGTGACAGGAGTTGAACCTGCGACCTCTAGAACCCCATTCAAGCGCGCTACCAAGCTGCGCCACACCCAGATAAGTAACCATCACGCGATTACTTGAATATTATACCACCAATTCTCCTTTTTGTCAAGAGGAAAATTGAGGATCCTGCAATTTATTTGATAATTTCTGCAGTCAATCCTTCCACACAAAATTATAATTGATGGATTCGCCGCCATCCACAAGGATGTTTTGTCCCGTACAGAATTTATTCGTCACAGTTAAAAAGTACGCCCACTCTGCAATCTCCTCCACCGTTGCCCAACGCCGCAACGGAGTCTCGTCCATAATCTGCGCCCACAAGTCGGGATCGTTCATCACGCAATCATTGAGGGGGGTAATGACGCCTCCGGGGTCAAGGCTGTTGCAGGTTGCGCCGTATTGAGCGATGCGCATGGCAACGTTTTTGGTGTACGCCAGCACGCCGCCCTTGCTTGCCGCGTACTCCGGGAATTCCGCCCCCGTATGGCCGCTGGCAGAGCCTATATTCAACACGGATTTTATCTCAGGCTGAATGGCATATCGCTCCGTAACCCAAATAAGAGCCTTCAGGTTGATGTTAATGTCATCCTCATTCTGCGTCCCTGCGTTGTTTATGAGTATTTCAACGCCGTCTATCTTCGGCAGGCCGTCCTTATCCCTGACATCACACTGATAATGCGTATACGAGGGGTGATTGATGGATGAGGGCTGTCTGTCAATGCCAATAACGTTGTGACCGTTTTCCAAAAAGAGCATAGCGATCCCGCGTCCGATGCCTTGGGTCGTGCCTGTGATCAAAATTTTCATCTCGATCTTTCCTCCTCAATAAAATCAAAATATTCCTTACCCACGTTTTCCCTTTTCCACTTTTTGGTGATCCTGTACCCAATGGGCGAGAACAATATCTCCATTATAAGCTCTGCAACAGCACCTGTCAAGGCGCACATTGCGCATTGAAGCACCGTCCAACAAAAGCCATCCCAGAATATGGGCGCAAAGAACACGAATACTATAACAGAAAAAATAAAATTGTCGAAAAACTGACCTATAAACGTAGAAACGTATGTTCGCATTGCATATGCAATCTTGCCGTCGGGGTTGTTGCGGAAGCCCTTGCCGATGATCCAGTTTAACGTGTTATTCAGCACCGCCGAGGTGAGAAAAGCCACCGTACTGCCCAGCAGCACAAACCATGTCCCGCCGAATATGCCGTCAAAGGCGCTGTAATCGTTGGCGTTGGACGGAATGATGCTTGCTACAAAGAATATCAGACAGGTCAAAAGATTTATCAACGCCGCATGGATGGATATTATGGTTGACGCCCTGGGCCCAAAATGCTTTGTGATGATGTCCATACACATAAAGGACAACCAGGAGATCAGAATTCCGCCGTCCAGCGCGATCCAGTCCAGCTGGAGCAATGTTTTGTTTGCCAGCAAATTCATGCAGACAACGCTGACTGCGAACAACGTGACCACCGTTGCAGGTATTGAACGAAGCAGGATCTTTGTCTCCCGATATAGTTTTATCTTATTCACCCGTGGATACTCCTTTATCTCAGTAAAAATATTTATCCGTCACTACGCAAGATCATCTCTATCTCAAACAGATCGTTACGAAGCTGCTTTTTGTTTCCGCTTTCCGCAAAGCCGTGCTTTTTATAGAAAGAATCAGCCCGTTGGTTATTACTCAATATCCAAAGCCGCGGAATATCATCGCATTCTTTAATTACGAATTGCAAAAGAATCGTCCCGTAGCCTTTTCTCTGCTTGTCGGGAAGGACGTAAAAGTTTTCTATTAAGTTATTCTGTATAGACACCACCGCAACGGCACAACGGTCCACCAGCATATAAAAATCTTTACCTTTAGCAATTTCCGATCTGATATACTCGACTTGAGCAGCAGCTGTATGACGGGAAACAAACTCCGCAGTACAAAAGCCCTTGTGAGATTCCTTCCAGCTTTCGGAATGCACAAAGCCTGCATCATGTATATTTTCTTCGGTAACCTTGACGATCTCCAAATTATTCTCCTATATCTCTACCTGTAATAAGCCCTCGTGCATGATCGGCAGCTCTCTTTCAACATTTCCGTCAAGAAAGTGTGCTGCACCACCAAACGCATCGTTACCGCACAGGGAGTTGATGTACAGAGTGTTCTTGCAACACAGATTTGCCTGCTCTGCGTATTCAAGCTTGCCGCCGTTTTCCCATTCTTCCTTTGTCCAACTCACGTACACCGGCCACAAAAGAAGATCCTCGCCCAGAGCAAATCTTTCGGGGTGATCCCACAGATCTCCGCACAGAGCGATAACGCATTTTTTGCCCTTGTATTCAAAGATGTCAACGGATGTTCCCTCTTTGTAATGTCCATCCGTTTTGGAAAATTCCTTCCATCCTCGGGAAATGCGACGGTAATTGTGGCACACCTCGCCATTTGATATCAATGCGCAGGATGAATAGATGGCATCCCCATCCAACTCGTTATATCCGAACAAAACGTCAATTCCGATCTGTTGTGTCAACGCCTTGATCTGCGAAAACTCATCTGACGTAGTGGATAATGCTATATTTTTATCCTCCTCGTACTGCCATGAAAGAGCGTTGAACCCCTGCAAAAACGCCTCGCCAAAGCAAACGAGCTCTGCGCCCATCAACTTTGCGTCCTTCATATAGTTCTTTATTTGTGACAGATTGAAGCGTATGTCATTGTCAACGATTTTTGCGGATGCAAGAGCGATCTTCATAAATATTCTCCTTTGGATAATAAAAAAAGCACTTGTAAAAACAAGTGCCTCTCTTGGTGGGAACAATAGGGCTCGAACCTATGACCCTCTGCTTGTAAGGCAGATGCTCTCCCAGCTGAGCTATACGCCC
>JAGBHJ010000121.1 GCA_017935525.1 Clostridia bacterium
CCGCCACAGCATTATAGGCGGTATGAACCTTACCACGGACTACGCAGGTGTAACCTCTCAATACATGGACAACAACGGACACGGCACCCACATCTGCGGAATAGTATCTGCCCGTTACAACCGCAAAAACGGCATGTCAGGCGTCGCACCGGACGCCAAGCTTCTTGTATTCAAGGTGCTGAATGCCGACGGTACGGGGGAAATATCGCCTATTCTGAAGGCCATGACCATGGCTGTCAACTGGCGAGGTCCCGGTGGCAAAAGAGTAAATGTGATCGGTATGTCCTTTGGCACCGAGCAGAATTACCCCCAGCTGGAGCAGGCCATCAACACCGCAGTAAAAAACAACATTTTGGTGGTTACCGCCGCAGGAAATGACGGCGACGGTAAAAAAAGCACCAACGAGATAATTTACCCCGGTTATTATGATTCGGTGTTGCAGGTGGGTGCCAGCGATATAAACGACGGACCTGCGGGCTTTTCCAATTCCAACAGGCATATGGATATTGTAGCCCCGGGTGTGGATATACTCTCTTTGGGTGTCAACGGTGGGTACACGGTGATGAGTGGCACTTCAATGGCGTGCCCCCACGTTGTAGGCGGCGCGGCATTGATAATCAGCTATTTTTTCAGAAATTACGGCTACTACCCCACCGTTGAACAGATCGTGCACATCTTGCGACAACACGCACGTCGGTTGAATTTCCCTCGCAACCGAGTTGGGTGGGGTCTGCTGGATCTGGACATATTCTGATCAGACTGCCGCTATGCCGTAATTAAAAGGACCTCGGAGTATAATGCTCTCCAAGGTCCTTTTTCTTTGTAAGTAATGATATTTATCAGAATTCACCCACGGGCAGATCCACGTCCAAAAGCTCTGCTCTGTTGTAGCTTGTGGTGATCTCAATAAATCTTCCCTCTCTGCAGCTCTTCAGCAATGCATCCATTATCTCCAGCACGTGGAGCGTCTGGTAGCAATTTGCGGCGTAGGGCTTTCCTGTTTCTATGGCGTTCAGCATCTGCGCCAAGCCCACACCTCTGGAGTTGCCTCTGTATTTGCCTTCCGCAGGCATCGGCTGACAGCCATCATTCTTGGCGATCATATATTTGATCTCTCCGTCAAAGCAGTTAGGATCAGGTATCTTTATGCTGCCCGTCGTTCCGTATATTTCAACCTCGGGAAGGGGTGAATGGTTTTGAACGTCAAAGCTCATAAGTATCGTTGCCACGGCACCACTCTTAAACTTGATGGTACCGGAAATATGTGTTTCCACCTCATTGATATGCTTTGTGCCGTACTGCGCTTTGGAGGTAAACGTTCTTTCCTCGCCAATGCCCCTGCCGATGGCGCAAACGCTTTCCGCCTCACCAAATATATTTACCAATGTAGTTACGTAGTAGGGACCCATATCAAACAGGGGACCTGCGCCCTTTTCAAAGAAAAATCCGGGGTTGGGATGCCAACAATCAGGACCTCTGCTTATCATTATTGCAACTCCTGACAAGGGTGTTCCTATCAAGCCTTCGTCAATATACTTTCTGCAGGTCTGAATGCCCACACCCATGAACGTGTCGGGAGCACCGCCAAGGTATACACCCTTTTCCTCTGCCAGCTGAACCAGCTCCTTGCCCAGAGAAAACTCAATTGACAAGGGCTTTTCGCAATAAACGTGCTTACCTGCCAGAATTGCCGCCTTGTTGATCCAGTAGTGATTAACAGGCTCAGTAATATTGAGAATAACGTCTATCTCGTCGCACTCCAGCATTTCCTCAAACGTCATTATATGAGGAATATTGAATTCCTTTGCCGCAGCCTGTACCTTTTCCTCCACAAGGTCTGCACAAGCGTACACGTTTACTCTGTTCTTAAACATACCCTTAAGATTGGTAAAATAGATACTGCTTATATTTCCGCATCCAACTACACCTAAATTTAACATATTATACCTCCTCAAGAGCCCACATAAAGCCCTTTCTCATCATTTCCTTTGCACCGGGATACTTCTCAAACACCGCAACGTCGTGTCCCAATGCATTATAGTATATCTTGCCCTTACCCCACATCTTTGTATAAACAACGGGAAGCTTTATAACGCCGTTTGCGTTGTGGGGTCTGCCAAGCTCAACCACGTCCGTGGTAGCATGGACCTTTACCGCAGGATCTATAAGGTTGTAATACTGCTCCGTCCACACGTCAAAGTCCTCAATATCGCCTATAAGCTCGCTGGACTTATCCACGTTTACTCTGTAATCTATCTCACACCCCGGGTGAGCCACCCAATGGGAGCCTACCATCAATTGCCATTCAAGATTTGACGGGCACGCATCGCTCATTCCCCCGTGGCAACCAACCATGCACAAGCCGTTTGCAACTGCGTTGGAAATGTTTGATACTGTGCTGTCTGCATAGTCCGCATGGGTAAACAGCGGAATAAACAGGTCGTATTCCCTCAAATTCCCGTGCAAAGCCTTTGGATCCCAGGTTATTGTGGACTCGCAGTCAAGCTCCTTGAGCATTTCAGCAAAGAGAGCAGATATATTCTCCGGATCGTGGAAATCATTTCCGCACACTATCAACGCTTTTTTCATTTAAGATACCTCGTCCCGCCTTATAATTTCATTCTGGGCGCTTGTACACATATCCACAAATACCGCGCTGTAACCGGTTATTCTCACCATAAGGTCGGGGTATTTTTCCGGGTGGAGCTGTGCATCCCTCAGCTCTTGAGTATCCGCAATGCTCAACTGTACCTGCATACCGCCATCCTCAAAATACGCCGCCAAAAGCTGGGTAAGTCTTTCCAGACCCTCCTCGCCGTCAACAAGGTTTTTTGGCATTCTGACATTTGCCGCACCCGAGCATATTCTATCCAACGTCAGATTTGAGATGGAATTCAATACTGATGTTACGGAATAGGATGCGCCCTGCATGGGAGACAAATTCTCGGAAAGTGGCTTGCCCTTTCTTCTTCCGTCGGGTGTTGCACCCAGCTTTGCACCCTCGCCTCTGTGCCACATATCGGTAATGGTGACGCAATAGGGGTAAACCGTATATCCACCCTCTCTGTTCACCTTTTCCGC
>JAGBHJ010000122.1 GCA_017935525.1 Clostridia bacterium
GGCATAGTCCTCAACCGAAAAGCCCGAGATGTTTGCCATAACCTTTTTGTTGAAGCATTTTGAAAGCTTTGGAAGCTCTTCTGAAATGACCTTTTCTACGCCGGGGTTCTGGAGCCCGACTGCGTTTATCATACCTGCGGAGCACTCAGCTATTCTGGGCGTAGGATTGCCAAATCGGGGATCCTTTGTTGTGCCCTTAAACGAGAAGGTACCCAGACAGTTTATATCGTAAAGCTCTGCAAATTCGTACCCAAAGCCAAACGTACCGGAGGCGGGGATCACGGGGTTGTCCAGCTGAATGCCTGACAACGTAACCTTTGTATTTACCATATTATCTCCTCCTTTACAAGCACGGGGCCGTCCTTGCATATTCTCTTGTTGCCGTATTTTGTCTTGCAGCTGCAGCCCATGCAAGCACCAAAGCCACAGCCCATTCTCTCCTCAAAGCTGAACTGACCGCTTGTCTTTGTTGCGTTGTACACAGCCTTGAGCATGGGCTCGGGACCACAGGTATAGAAATATGTATAATCGCCAACCTCGTCAAAGGCGTTTGTTACAAAGCCCTTGATGCCGTAGGAGCCGTCAACCGTTGTCACAAGCACTCTTGCTCCCAGATCGGCAAAGTCCTTTTCGCAGAATATCTCGTCCTTTGTGTTAAAGCCCAGTATCACGCTGACCTGCTTGCCCTCCGCTATCAGCTTTTTGCAGAGGTTATACATGGGCGGCACGCCAACGCCACCGCCGATAAGCATTACCTTGTCGCCGGAAACGGAGGTATCGTAGCCGTTGCCCAAGCCAACAAGAACGTCCAGCTTTTCCCCTGCCTGCATTTCTGCCATCTTTTCCGTGCCGACGCCAACCACCTTGTATATTATGGTAATGCTGTCCTCGGTATAATCCGCCACGGAAATAGGTCTGCGCAAAAACAAGCCGTCCAGCTTTATGTTTACAAACTGACCCGAGGCTGTAACAGCCGCCCCATTGCCCTCAAGCGTCATTTTGTAAACGCTTGAGGTAAGGGGAATATTTTCTTTTATAGTATAAATATCCTGTATCATTTTATATCTTATATCCTTATTATGCGTCGATGGTGGAGATGCACAACGTGGTCTCCTCCAGCACGTCCAGAAGCACCTTAACAGTATCCAGCGCGGTAAACATAGTTACGTTGTTTTCAACTGCAGCTTGGCGGATCTCATAGCCGTCAGATGCGCCGCCGGGAGAATTCATATCCCTTGTGTTGATAACGTAAGTCACGTAGCCGCCTCTGATACCCTCAAGTATCTCGTCGCTTCCCTCGCTGATCTTCTTTACAGCGTGAGTACGGATACCGTTCTCCTTAAAGAAGTTTGCTGTGCCCTCGGTAGCCTGAATGTTAAAGCCCATATTGTAGAAACGTCTGATAAGGGGCAATGCCTCCTGCTTATCCTTGTCCGCAATTGTGGCAAATACAGTACCGTAGTTCATCACGTTCATTCCGGATGCCTGCAAAGCCTTGTACAATGCTCTTGTAAGGCTGTTGTCGTAACCGATAGCTTCGCCCGTGGACTTCATCTCAGGTGAAAGGTATGCATCCAAACCTCTCAGCTTGGAGAATGAGAACGCAGGTGCCTTTACGTAGTAGCGCTTCTTCTCCTCGGGGTAGATTGTGGTAAAGCCCTGCTCCTTAAGAGATACGCCCAAAATTGCCAGCGTACCGATGTCTGCCAGACTGTAGCCCGTTGCCTTGGAAAGGAAGGGCACTGTTCTGGAGGATCTGGGGTTGACCTCGATTATATAAACGTCATCCTTTTCATCAACGATAAACTGGATGTTGTACAGACCAATAATTCCGATGCCCAAGCCCAGCTTAACTGTGTAGTCAAGGATGGTATCCTTTACCTTCTGTGTGAGAGTAAATGAGGGGTAAACGCTGATGGAGTCACCGGAGTGGATACCTGTTCTCTCTACCAGCTCCATGATGCCGGGTACGAATACGTCCTTGCCGTCACATACCGCATCGATCTCTACCTCTCTGCCCTGGATGTACTTGTCAACAAGCACGGGCTTGTCCTCGTCTATCTCAACGGCTGTTTTGAGGTAATGTCTGAGCTGATCCTCGTCCGCAACTATCTGCATTGCTCTGCCGCCCAATACAAAGGACGGACGTACAAGCACGGGGTAGCCGATCTCTCTTGCGGCGTTTACGCCGTCCTCTATCTTTGTAACTGCCTTGCCCTTGGGCTGAGGAATGTTGAGGGATCTGAGCACCTTTTCAAAGGCATCACGGTTTTCTGCCTTTTCGATGGCGTCGCAATCCGTACCGATGATCTTAACACCTCTTGAAGCCAAAGGCTCTGCAAGGTTGATAGCCGTCTGTCCACCCAAAGATGCGATAACGCCGTAGGGCTTTTCCAGATGGATGATGTTCATAACGTCCTCTGTACAGAGAGGGTCAAAGTACAGCTTGTCGGAGGTTGTGTAGTCCGTAGAAACTGTTTCGGGGTTGTTATTGATGATAATAGCCTCAAAGCCTGCCGCCTTGATGGTCTTTACCGCATGAACTGTGGAGTAGTCAAACTCTACACCCTGACCAATTCTTATAGGACCGGAGCCAAGAACGATTACCTTTTTCTTGTCGGACACGATGGACTCATTCTCATCCTCATATGTTGAGTAGAGGTAGGGGATGTCGCTCTTGATCTCTGCCGCGCAGCTGTCTATCATCTTGTAAACCGGGAAGATATCGTTCTTCTCGCGGAGGTTGTATATCTCTATTTCCTTTGTATTCCAGAGCTTTGCGATGTAAGCGTCGGAGAAGCCCATCTTCTTTGCCGCCTTAAGCACGCTGATGTCGCCCACGTTTGCCTTTACCTCATGCTCCATAAGGATGATGTTCTTTATCTTCTCAAGGAAGAACATATCGATCTTTGTAGCATCCCAGATAAGGCCCATGTCGGCACCGTGCCAAATAAGCTCTGCAATTGCGTAAATTCTGTCGTCCGTGCCGTCCTTGATGTACTCCATCAGCTGGTCGTAATCGTAGGAGTCGAACTTTTCCATATGTACGTGGTTAACGCCTATCTCCAATGATCTGCAAGCCTTCAGCAAGCTCTCCTCAAAGGTTCTGCCGATGGACATTACCTCGCCCGTAGCCTTCATCTGTGTGGAAAGCTTGTTGTTTGCGGAGGTGAACTTATCAAAGGGGAATCTGGGCATCTTTGTTACGATGTAGTCGATGGAAGGCTCGCAAGCAGCCAGCGTGTTTGCGATCTTGATCTCGTCCAGATTCATACCAACTGCGATCTTTGCAGTAACTCTTGCAATGGGGTAACCGCTTGCCTTTGACGCCAATGCGGAGGAACGGGAAACTCTGGGGTTTACCTCAATGAGGTAATACTTAAATGAGTGAGGATCCAACGCAAACTGTACGTTGCAGCCACCTGCAACCTTCAACGCCTTGATGATCTTGAGGGCGCTGTCACGGAGCATATGGTATTCCTTGTTTGTAAGCGTCTGTGCGGGAGCAACAACTATGGAGTCACCTGTGTGGATACCAACGGGGTCAAGGTTTTCCATGCTGCAGATGGAGATTGCAGTGTCATTACCGTCACGCATAACCTCAAACTCTATTTCCTTGTAGCCCTTGATGCTCTTTTCTACCAGCACCTGATGTACGGGGGAAAGATGGAGAGCGTTCTTAAGAATATCTGCGCACTCCTTCTCGTTGTCAGCAAAGCCGCCGCCTGTTCCGCCCAGCGTAAATGCGGGACGAAGCACTACCGGGTAACCTATCTCCTCTGCCGCCGCAAGGCCCTCCTCTATGGAGTAAGCGATCTTTGAAGGGATAACGGGCTCGCCCAATCTTTCACAAAGCTCCTTAAAAAGCTCTCTGTCCTCTGCCATCTCGATGCTTTCAACAGAGGTACCCAAAAGCTCTACGTTACACTCCTTAAGTATGCCCTTTCTGCCCAGCTGCATAGCCAAGTTGAGGCCTGTCTGTCCGCCGATGCCGGGGACGATAGCGTCGGGACGCTCGTATCTTATAACCTTTGCGATATACTCCAATGTGAGAGGCTCCATATATACCTTGTCTGCAATGGATGTATCCGTCATTATAGTTGCAGGGTTGGAGTTGCACAGCACAACCTCATAGCCCTCTTCCTTGAGTGCGAGGCATGCCTGCGTGCCTGCATAGTCAAACTCAGCAGCCTGGCCGATAACTATCGGGCCGGAGCCAATAACCATTATCTTTTTTAAGTCAGTTCTCTTTGGCATTTTCTTTTCTCCTTTACCTGCGTAATTATTTCTTCATGCTGTCAATAAACTTGTCAAACAGGAACGCGCTGTCCTGAGGACCGGGCGCACTTTCCGGCTGGAACTGCACGGCAAAAACGTTGTCCTCAACGCACTCGATGCCTGCCACCGTGCCATCCATAACGTTCTGATGAGTGATCACCAATCCCGTACCGCAAAGGGACTCTGCGTCAACCGCATAGGAGTGGTTCTGATACGTGCTTATCACCTTACCGTCAGCCAGGCTCTTTACTGCCGCGCCGCCCCTGTGGCCGCACTTGAGCTTGTACGTCTTTGCGCCGTAAGCAAGGCTCAGTATCAGATTACCCAGGCCGATGCCAAACATGGGGAACTTGCCCTTAAGCTCTCTTACCAGCTCTATTACCTCCGCCGCATCCTCGGGATTGCCGGGACCGTTGGAAACCAGCACGCCATCGGGGTTCATTCTTGTGAGAGTTGCCGCATCAATGTTGTGAGGAACCACAGTAACGTTACAGCCTCTTGCGTTAAGCTCGCGGATGATGCCGTTTTTAACGCCGCAGTCGATAACCACTACCGTGTACTTGGCGCTTGCCGTTCTGGAGTACCATCTCTTTTTGCAGCTTACCCTTGCAACACCGTCAGTAGGCACGGGAGTATTCTTGATGATCTCCAACGCCTCCTCCACGGGTGTGGAAGCTGACGTCATCAGCACGCGCTTTGTGCCGGTATCTCTGATGCTTCTGGTGAGCTTTCTTGTATCTATACCTGCAATACCGGGAATGTGGTATTCCGCCATAACCTCGGAAAGGGTCTTTGTATATCTGAAGTTGGAGGGCTGGTCGTTATACTCTCTTACTACAAGACCGTCAATAGTGGGGGTCTTTGCCTCGTCGTCCTCGTCAGTCATACCATAATTACCGATGAGAGGATACGTCATCACCACCATTGTATTTGTGTTGGAAGGGTCAGATAGTATCTCCTGATACCCGACCATGGACGTGTTAAACACGATCTCGCTGACCTTGTCGCAGTCATCGCCAAAGCCGTAGCCGTAATACTGGCTGCCGTCTTCAAGAACTATTTTTCTGTCAAAATCCTTTATCATACCGCTTTACCTCCGTATATCGTTGCTATAAGCTTGCCATGGACCTCCTCACCGTCAAAGGGTGTTGCCCTGCCCATGGAAGCGAAGCACGCAGAATCTATAATATTTTTATTTTTCAAATCCCAAATGCACCACTCGTCTGCCCTTTGCTCTATGCCAAAGCGCTTTCTGGGGTTTATCGCCATCAGCTCCACCAGCTTTTCCAGAGTGATGATGCCTTCCATCACCAGCTTGGTATAAAGTATGGGGAACGCTGTTTCCAGCCCCACGATACCCATTGCGCTGCCTGCCAGGCCCTTGGATTTTTCCGCATGGCTGTGGGGCGCATGGTCCGTAGCAATCATGTCTATGGTGCCGTCCTTGATGCCTTCTATAAGCGCAAGCCTGTCCTCATCGCTTCTCAAGGGAGGATTCATCTTGTACCTGCCCTCCTCCTTCAGCATCATATCGTTCATGGTAAGGTAGTGGGGGCCTGTTTCGCAGGTTATATCCACTCCCCTTGCCTTTGCCTGTCTTATCAGCTCCACGCTCTCCTTTGTGGAGATGTGGCAAACGTGGTATTTTACCCCCGTTTTTTCCGCAAGGCGTATATCTCTTTCTATCTGACCCCATTCGGACTCCGAGCAAATGCCCTTATGCCCGTGGAGCCTTGCGTATTCGCCGTCATGTATGTAGCCGCCCTTCAAAAGGTCGTTTACCTCGCAATGCGCCGCGATGATCTTGCCAAGGCTCTTTGCCTTTATCATCGCCTGCTCCATCATACCGTCACTCTGCACGCCCTTGCCGTCATCGGAAAAGGCAATAACGTCCTTTGCCATGCCGTCCATATCGCTGAGCGTTTCCCCCGCCTCGCCCACGGTGATCGTACCGTAGGGATACACGGGTATTCTTGCCGTTTTTGCTATTATATCCCGCTGGATGGCAAGGTTTTCCACGCTGTCGGGGGCGGGCTTCAGATTGGGCATGGAGCATACCGCTGTATAGCCACCCTTTGCCGCCGCCGCAGTTCCTGTGGCAATAGTCTCCTTATATGAAAAACCCGGCTCACGTAAATGCACATGCACATCGCAAAAGCCGGGGATAATAACACAGTCAGAAATAACAATACCGTCAAAAGTGTCAACGTTGACAGATTCATCGACGATTTGGAAATAGTTGTCCCTCAACTCGGCGTTGCATATAACGAATTTTCCGTCACGGTATATCTTCGAATTCTTGATGAATACGTTCATTTATATCTACCTTTCCAAAATCCTTGAGACACATTTTCATTTATGGGCAAAAGCACAAAATGCGCCCAGTCGCCCAATTTTCATATTTGTGATATTATACCACAAAATGGCGATATTGTCAAGTTTGCTTCATGATAAGTTCATATATCCCCGCAAAACACCCTCTGCAATTTTATACGGAAAAAACCGATGTTTTCTGCAGAACAAAGCGGCACCGTAACGTGATGCCGCTTTTTGCCGTCAATTATTTTCTGTCTATGCGGTACATTGCCATCTGTCCGGGGTAAAGACTGATGTATTCTCCGCTTTCGTACGGCTCCGTCACCTTGCCGTTAAGTATCAGTCCTGTCAGACTGCACTTTTCGTCGTCATAGGTTACGTGCACCGTGGTAGGATCCTTCATTTCTGCATTTACAAGGCAGAGGTACTCCGTACCGTCCTTGTCCTCAAAGGTACTGATGACCATTCTCTCAAAGGATCTTACATCCTTGATAAGCGGGTGGCTGTTTTCGCCAAACATGGGGAAGCACATTCTCTGGAAGCCCAGCATCCATGATTCCTTTCTCTTGAGCGTCACCAACAGCTCGCCAAACTGGTCGTTAAACCTCTTTTGGCAACGACCCAATCTGTCAAAGGTCAACGTTGTATTGCCGTATTCGTCAATAGGTGATCCATGGTAATTGGGAGCAATAATTCTGTCGTAAAATCTGAACCAAGTGATACCTTTGATGCCCAGCGCCGCAGAGGTTGTGATCTGCCACATATACTGGTATTCGGTAAACTGCTTGTAGGAGCCGTGAGCAGAGCAAATGGGAGTTTCCCAGCACTCCATTCCTGCCGCCTCTGCCGCCTCAACAAATGCCTGTATAGTGCGCAGATATCCTGTTACACCGCCGTCACCGTCAGCCTGGCCGTAATTGTCAAAGCAGATCTCTTTGCAGCCCGTTTCGTCCTTCATCTTTATAAGGTAATTCTTTAACCACTCGGGACTGCTGAAATCCCACCATGGAGTATCACCCGACATATTAAGGTAAGGATTCAGCTCGGGAGCGACCCTCTTATGGATGCCCATGGCTCTGATAGCATTGTCAAGAGACTTAGGCGTTCCCGGCTCGTCACCAACGTGAAAGCCGCGCAATGCGGGGTGACCCTTAAAGCGCTCGTAGTTCTTTCTTACCTGCTCTTCTCTTTTGGCGGCAGCCTCCGCAGTACAACCGTGGTATCCGCCTCCGCAGTCCAGAATCAGCTCGATGCCCAGCTCGTGGGCTCTGTCCAAGAACTCCAGTGTCTTTTTTGTTTCAGCCTCGCTGCCTCCGATTATACCCGCAAGCATGACCGTACAGCCGCTTTCAGCCCATTTATCTATTTCCTTTACCGTGTAATTCTCATCGGACATATTGAAGTATACCCAACCTCCGATAGGAAATTTTTTACCCATACTATTCCTTTCCCTCGGCAAAGCCGAGATCGTTCGTTAATAAATTTTCTCGCAGCCCCGGTCCGCCTCGTGCCACGCCTTGCCTGCGACTTACCTTCTGTCGATGCGGTAGATCGCCATCTGACCGGGATACAACGAGATATTGCCTCCGCTTCTGTAGCGGCCTTCGATAGTACCGTTGAGTATCAGCTCCGTCAATCTGCACTTTTCCCTGTCATACGTAACCTGCACGGTTGTATGCTGCTCAAGCTCTGCATTTACAAGGCAAAGGTATTCCGTACCGTTTTCATCCTCAAAGGTACTGATGACCATTCTCTCAAAGGACTTTATGTCCTTGATAAGCGGGTGGCTGTTTTCGCCGAACATAGGATAGCTCATTCTCTGGAAGCCCAGCATCCAGGATTCCTTCCTCTTGAGTCTCATCAGCAGCTCGCCAAACTGGTCGTTAAACCTTCTGTGGCAACGCATCATCCTTTCGTACGTCAACGTTGTATTGCCATACTCATCAATGGGTGAAGCATGATAGTTTGGTGCGATCTGTCTGTCGTAAAATCTGAACCAGGTGATACCCTTGATGCCCAGCGCCGCAGAAGTTGTGATCTGCCACATTATGCCGTACTCGTCCATGCTTTTGTACGCAATATGCGCGGAGCAAAGAGGAGTTTCCCAGCATTCCAGCCCTGCCGCCTCTGCTGCCTCAACCATGTTTTTTATGATCCTGAAATAATCTGTCCTGCCGCCGTCGTTTATGGTCTGAGCGTAGTTGTCAAAGCAGACAACTCGGCAATTCGCCTCGTCCTTAAGTCTTTTCATCCATTGAGTAAAGGTAAGGCCGTTGAATTTGCCGTCCATCTTCCACGTGCTGCCAGCCAGGTTAATGTACGGATCCAGCTCGGGAGCTACTCTCCTTTGGAGACCCAGTGCCAGCACCGTGCCCTCCAAGCCGTCAGTAGTGCTGGGCTCATCACCTGCATGGAATCCATACAGCGCAGGATGACCCTTGAATCTTTCGTAAACCTTACGGAAGGCCTCCTCCCGCTGAGCTACGTTGGACTCGTTGCAGCCGTAGTACGAGCCGGCGCCGCAGTCAAATATCAGCTTCATGCCATACTCTTGGGCCTTGTCCAAAAACCGTTCTGCCTTGCTCCAGTGCTCCTCAGTAGAGCCGATACCGCCTGCCAGCATCACCGTACAGCCGCATTTAGCCCATCTTTCAACCTCTGCCTCTGTATAGCTCTTGTCGGACATATCAAAATACACCCAACCGCCTAACGGAAATTTTCTGCTCATGTTATCTCACTTTCTATCTATGCGGTACATACACATAAGACCGGGGTAAAGGATAGCGCCCTCTCCGTCCTCTATGTCGATAGGTCTTTCTATCTTACCGTTGAGCAAGACCTCCTTAAGCTCACACTTTGTACCATCATACTTGATGCGAACGTTATTGAGCTTTTCCATCTCCGCGTTAACGATGCAGAGGTATTCCTTGCCGTTTTCGTCCTCAAAAATGCTGACAAGAGTTTCCTCAAACGTCTTTATTTCCTTGATAAGCTCGTGGCTGTTTTCGCCAAACATGGGCAAGCTCATTCTCTGGAAACCCACCAACCATGACTCCTTCCTCTTGAGACCCATTATCAGCTCACCAAACTGCTGCTGGAATCTTCTCTGGCTGCGGAGCAAGCGATAGAACGTCAATGTCTTGTTACCAAATTCGTCAATGGGAGAATCGTGGTAGTTTGCAAGGAAGTTTCTGTCGTACAGTCTGAACCACGTAATGCCCTTAACACCCAGCGCCGCCGCCGTTGTGATCTGCCACAGCAGCTGGAACTCCGTAAGAGGTCTGTACGCCATATGCGCGGAGCAAATAGGAGTTACCCACAGGTCAAGCCCTGCCTCCTCAGCCGCCTCCACAAATGCCTTTATGGAATGGAAATACGCCGTTACGCCGCCGCTGTTTATGGCTTGAGAATAAACGTCAAAGCACACCTCTCTGCAGCCTGTTTCTGCCTTAAGTCGCTTCATCCATGCCTTAATGCCGCCCTCGCCCCATATATCGCTGTCAGGTGTTCCGCCTGAGAAATTGATGTACGGGTGCAGCTCGGGAGCGACCTCCTTCTGCAGCTTTACACATCTGATGGTGTTTTCAAGAGCTTCTTTGGTTGACGGCTCGTCACCTGCGTGGAAGCCGTACAGCGCGGGATGTCCCTTAAATCTCTCGTAGACCTTGCGGAAATTCGCCTTCATGGTCTCATAATTTGCCTCCGTACAGCCGTAATAACCGATACCGTCCATACAGATTATCAGCTTCATGCCGTACTCCTGAGCCTTGTCCAGGAATTTCTCCTGTATATCCCAGTCCTCCTCACAAAATCTGGAAAGACCGGAGTGGATAACGTTAAATCCACACTCATGCCATGCTTCTACGTCAGCAGGAGTAAAATCCTCCTCTGTAAATTTCTTGTAGACCCATGCGCCAAATGGATATTGTTTAGCCATATTCTTCACCTCTTACTTTCTGTCAATGCGGAACAGCATCATCTGTCCGGGGTAAAGTATCAAGCCCATGCTCTCTGAATTCGGGTCAGACGAGCCGTTAAACGGCATCTTAACCTTACCGTTCAGCCTGTATTCTGTCACGGATGCCTTTGTGGAATCATAAACAAAGCGATAATCCGCAGGCTGCTTTCTTTCTGTGTTAACAAGGGCACAATACTCATTTCCCTCTGCATCCTCAAAAAAGCTCAGCATACCGTTCTCAAAGCTTCTGATCTCCTTGATAATGTCGTGACACTTGTTGCTGAATATGGGGAATGAGCCATACTGGAAGCCTATAAGATACGTGCTCTTTCTCTTAAGAGTGGGCATGATCTCACCAAACTGCGCCATAAATCTTCTCTGGCAACGCATAAGCATCCAATACTGCTCCGTCTTGTAGCCGAATTCATCAATGGGGGAACCGTAGCACTCGGGACCAACTGCTCTGTCGTACAGTCTGAACCAGGAAATACCCTTTGCACCTGCCGCAGCCGCCGTTGTGATCTCAAGCATGAATTCATATTCCGTAGGCACCCTGAAGCACCAATGTCCCGACGCAAGGGACGTCAGCCACCAATCAACACCGGCAGCCTCTGCAGCCTCCGCATGAGTCTTAAGGCTATGGAGGTATCCTCTGAAGCCTCCGTCATTTATCATCTGGGAATACTCGTCCCACGTGTAGTAATCAACACCGGTTTCGTCCTTAAAGTATTTCAGCCATTCGGTAAACGTTCTGCCTCCCAGCTTTTCCCTGGAGTCATTCATAGTGCTTCCGCGCAGATTGATCCACGGATTAAGCTCGGGAGCTACCTTCTTTTGTATCTTAAGTGCCTTTATCGTATTTTCAAGCGCATCCTTACTGTTGGGCTCATCGCCACAGTAGAAGCCGTACAAGCCGGGGTGACCCTTTACCTGCTCGTATATTCTGCGGAAGTTCTCCTCGTACTTTTCCTCACCCATTGAACCCAAAGCCCAATAAGATGTTGAGCCGACGTTGGCTATAAGCTGGATGCCGTTTTCAAAAGCCTTATCAAGATACTTTTTCAGCTCAACCAAGTCTTCATCGCTGCCACTCATAGAAGCCGACATGGGCACCGTCAAGCCAAGCTCTGCCCAGCTGTCCACGTCATCGGGTGTGATCTCCTTTATAGTAGGGTACACCCAAGCACTAAATTGAAATTTCTTTGCCATATCTTAACCTATTACTTTCTGTCAATACTAAACAGTATCATCTGTCCGGGGTAAAGTATCAAGCCCATATTTGCAGCTTCGGGGTCGGATGAGCCCGTAAATGGCATCTTGACCTTACCGTTGAGCCTGTACTCCGTAAAGGAGGCCTTTGACCCGTCATAAATAATTCTGAAATCTGCCTGCTGCTTCTTTTCAAGATTTACCAGCGCACAGAATTCCTTGCCGTCCGCACCCTCAAAGAAGCTTACCAATCCGTTCTCAAAGCATCTGATCTCCTTGATCACGTCGTGGGACTTGTTACTGAATATGGGGAACGAGCCGTACTGGAAGCCAATCAGGCAGGTCTTCTTTCTCTTAAGACCCAGCATGATCTCACCAAACTGCTGCTGGAATCTTCTCTGACAACGCATCAAAGCCCAGTAATGCTCCGTCTTGCAGCCATACTCATCAATGGGTGAGCCGTGGTAGTTGGGGGCAATCTTTCTGTCATACAGTCTGAACCAGCAAACGCCCTTTACACCGCAAGCCGCCGCAGTTGTGATCTGCCACATATATTCATACTCCGTAGGAATACGGAACGCCTCATGGGCGCTGGAAAGCAACGTTGCCCAGCACTCAACGCCTGCCTCATCCGCCGCATCAGCGTTTGCCTTAAGTGTTTCAAGATATATTCTTACACCGCCATCGTTGATGGTCTGTGCGTATTCATCAAACGTATAATAATCAACGCCTGTTTCTTCCTTAACGTACTTGAGCCACTGGGGAAACGTTCTGCCGCCCAAAAGGTCGGGAGTGTACTCCTTTGCCGCACTTCCCTGAAGGTTTATCCACGGATTAAGCTCGGGAGCGATCCTCTTTTGTATCTTTAACACCTTTACTGTGTTCTCAAGGCTTTCCTTTGTGCCGGGCTCATCACCGCAGAAGAAGCCGTACAGCGCAGGGTGCCCCTTGATCGCATTATATATTCTTATAAAGTTCTTCTCATACGCTTCTTCCGTCACACCGGCATTCAGAGAATAGTATGCCAGACAGGGCACGTTTGCAATAAGCTTTATTCCAAGCTCCTGAGCTCTGTCGAGGTATTTTTTGAATTCCTCAAGCTCTGCTTCGCTGCCGCCAATGCTTCCGGCAAGTGTTACAGTCAAGCCCAGCTCCGCCCACGTATCGACCTCATTGGGTGTAAACTCCTTCTGGTCCGGATATACCCATGCTCCAAAAGGATATTTTGTTGTGGTATCCTTTGTCATTTTGCCACCTCTTACTTCCTGTCAATTCTGAACAAAAGCATCTGACCCGGGTATGCATCCAACGGCTCACCGTAGTCTCCAAGCTTATGCTGGATAGAACCGTTGCGCTCAAGCATTACAACGTCAGCCTTTGAGCTGTCATAGGTAAGATCAAAATGTGTCGGCTGAGTCATTTCGGCGTTTACAAGTGCAAAATATTCCTTACCCTCAGCATCCTCAAAGAAGCTTATAACGCCTCTTTCAAACAGATCGAGGGACTTAACAACGTCGTGGCAATGCTCGTTGAACATTGTATAGCTCATTCTGGGGAAGCCTGTAAGATATGATTTCTTCCAATTAAGATCCAGCATTATCTGACCAAACTGATCCTGGAATCTTCTCTGGCAGCGCATCAGCATATTATACTGCTCCGTCTTGTAGCCAAACTCATCAATAGGTGAGCCATGATACTCGGGAGCGATGGCCTTGTCGTACAGTCTGAACCACACGATACCCTTACAGCCCAATGCAGCCGCATGAGTGATAGCCCACATAAACTGGTATTCCGTAGGAATTCTGTATGACCAGTGTGCGCTGGAAAGCAGAGTTGCCCAGCAATTAACGCCTGCAGTCGCAGCAGCCTCGTTCTGCGCCTTCATGCATCTGTAGAAGTTTGTTACGCCACCGTCGTTGATGGTCTGATCGTAAATATCAAAGCAGAATTCGTCACAGCCGTTTCTCGTCATAAATTACGTAATAAAATCGGGGTACTTTTTGCCGGGGAATATGTGGCGATGCTCAAATGTGCCGCCCATAAGGTTGATGTAGGGATTCAGGTTGGGAGCGACCTCCTTCTGTGCCTTCATCTCCTTAATAACGTATTCTACTGCGGCGGGATTGCCCGGCTCGTCACCAATAAAGAAACCGTAAATTGCAGGGTGCTTCTGCAGCTTTACCTCATAAAGCTCCTTAAAACGCGCCTTGTACTCGTCTTCGTTATTGGCGTTGCCAATACCCGTTACCCAAACGATCAGCTGAATATCTCTTTCCTGCGCTCTGTCAAGAAAAGGAAGAAGCTTCTCCGCCTCATCGTAACCTGCGATGGACGACATCGTTACCGTCAAGCCCATGTCAGCCCAAACGTCTACCTCATCGGGAGTAAACTCGTTTACAGAATTGTACACCCATGCTCCAAAAGGGAATTTTTTAGTCATAAATTATCCATCCTTTCAATATAAAAAACCTGCGTTAGCCCTGCAGGGATGTTGTGCTGTTTCATTATCTTTGCATAGTAATAAGTTTATCACACCGGCTGTCATTTGTCAATAGTTTTTTAGATATCTAACTAATTTTTTATTATCAAACTGCCAACTATTCTTAATAAAAAATCGACAGAGGACTGATCTCCTCCGTCGATATCGTGCCTTATATATTCCCCGTTAAACGCAACCGTCAACAGCCGCACGAGGAAAAATCCATTATTGTAAAGTACGTTTTTTCCGTCCCAGCAATATAGGGCAGAACCTATTGATCACCAGCTCCGCCACAACGCACATCACTATGCATATCACGGACACAGCAATGCCCACTATCACGGAATTCTGCTTCAGATACACCTTTACCACGGGGCACAGCGTCTGAAAGAACACCACGGGGAATTTGTGCATCACCATTATGCCAAGGGTATTCTGTCCCACAAATTCAAGGGAGGTACAGCTTTTGATGGACATACAAACCAGCACTATGCCCACCACGCTGCACAGCGCAGCCAGAAAATACAGCTCTATGTGTCCGTAGGCGTTGCTGGTGTAGCCAACCTTGCCGTTCAGGATCGACAGCACCAAGCCCGACAGCATAAACAAGCCGCCGTAGCCCAGCTTTGTGCCCGTGGGAAGTCCCAATATTGTCCTCTCCATTCCCGAAAGCCTGAACACGTACCCCAGCATAAAGAACGCAAACAGATGAATGCCGCTTTGCATACTATACGGGATAAACTTAATATGCAGTAGGTACTTATTGACAGGCAACCACAACGCGCACAGCACAAGCACAAGCAACGCTCTGTTTTTCCTTACAATATAAACATTGGACTTTTTTATCCATTTGTCAATTCGCCATGCACCCAGCTGGAGCAAGAATATACACGGCAGATACCACAGCGGAGCGTTGGTATCGCATATACCAAGGATAACGTTTTTGATCTGCTGAGGAATGGACCCCACCACTCTGTTGCTCGCTAACGAATCCTGCACAAAGGAACCCATCACGGCAAATATGCTGACGCTGATTACCGAAAAGATAGCGTATGGCACCAAAAAGCTAAACGCCCTTTGACTTGCAAACCTCTTAAAGCCGTCCTTCCCTGCAGAAAATACAAATCCCGACAAAAACAGAAACAACGGCAGATGGAACGAATACACATACTTATTTGCATCGCCTGCCTGCACCGCGTGGCCAAAAACTATGGCAAAAATACCTATTGCCTTGGCGTAATCCACCCACGGGATATGCTTTTTATTTATGGAAAGAATTTTCACGGCACGTTCCCTTATCCTTTACAACATTATACTATTATATTATAACATACATCCCTTAAATTTACAATCAGTTTGATCGGCTTATTATTTGAAAAAACTGTTTTGGAAAAACTGTTTTGGAAAAGGACTTGACAAACCGTCGATTACAAAGTATAATATTGTATATTACTTCAAGGAGGTCCCCATGGTAAAATTACTGGTATGTGACGTTGACGGCACACTTCTCCCCTACGGCAAAGCCGCACTTCCCACGGATATAGCAGATGCACTTTTATCCGCAGCGGAAAAGGGTATCACTCTTGCCATTGCATCGGGCAGGGCATATACGGACCTCTCAGAGCTTTTTTCGCCCCTTGGCAGCAAGCGGGACGATATCTATTTTATCTCACACGACGGCGCTCTTACCGTCCACCACGGCAAGGTGCTTTTCCACCAGGCGATCTCCATGGATGCTATCCGCAGGTTTGTTCAATTATACAGGGACTGCCCCACGCTGGCGCTTTACTCTGCGGAAAATTGCTACCTGCTTAAGGGCAACAGCAAATTTGTAAAGGGCAACTCCACCCCCATCAGCAATCTATTTGACATTAAGGAGCAGATATACAAGGTAGCGGCGTATGACGACGCCCTCACCCCCATGCAGGAGCCCACTTTCCCAATTACGGGGCTCAGGCTTTGCTCAAAAAGCCCGGGATGTATTGAATACGTCACATCCTTGGCAAGCAAGGGCACGGCGGTTTCCGACCTGCAGATGAGGTTGTTTATGAACAAGCTGGACACTGCCGCCATTGGCAATTACCTCAATGACGTCAAGATGCTGAAAAACGCAAAATACTCCGCCGCAATGGCATCCTCCCCCGAGGAAGTCAAGGCTTCTGCCCTTTGCACGGTGGATAACGCCGCCGATTTTATCAAGTGGTGTATCACGCAAACGGGGAAATAAACAAGAAATAAAACAAGAGCAAGAAAGCGGCAGACTGCCCAATTCTTGCTCTTTTGTTATTGGTTTACACGTTTTAATATTGCATCCTTTACCATGTCGCAGACAAGGCTCTTGTCCCCCGAGCCGTTGACGATCACATCTGCGATCCACTTGGTAGGCTCCACATACTGGTCATGGCGAAATCTTACCATATTAAGGAACACGTCCGTTACCTGTTCAAAGCTCTGTCCCCACTGGGCATTTCGTTTGATCCTTCGGGCAAGCCTTTCGTCAGATCTGCAATCCACAAATATCTTCAGATCCAGGCAATCCCTGGTATGCTCATCCCACAGCACCAAAAGTCCCTCGGCAATGATCACGTCATTATCCTCTGCTATCATGCCGTCAAGGTCCCTGTGGAAGCCCTGCCAGTCGATAGTGTCGGGACAATTGTCGTCAACATAAACCTTGCCGTTCAGATGGGACGCCACGTGAGGTCTTTCACTCTCCCGCTTAAAATAGCTGTCCATGTGGATAACACCGATCTTTACATCGCCAAGCGCGTCCACCAAAAGGTCTGTAAAGGTGGATTTGCCGCTGGCGGTACCGCCCGCTATTCCCACAACCGTTTTCACACTTTCACCCCCAATCGTTTTTATACATCCATGATATTATATAACAAAAGGTATTATTTGTCAATCAATCATTGATTGATGAAGATATTTATTTAGATCAGGATAGCTTCCTTAAAAATACAAGATGATAAATTGTGGTCCTTTCGTAAAAAATTCTCAAAAGCATAAAAATAATACAAAAAAGCACTCGACAAATTCAATAAGCATATGTTAAAATAATAATAGGTAACGGTAACGTACCAATAAAATTAAAAGAAGAATTATTATGAGAAGTTTTATCAGAATCATGCTGGCATCATTACTTTGTATTGCTATGCTGGCAGGCTGTGCGGCTGACCCCGGTGGCTCTCCAAGTCTTGATGGCACACCTACGGCTGACGGATGAGAGGTTACAAGCCCCCTACCATCGTGTATATAAAAAAACCCTCGCACAAATTCTACGTGCGAGGGTATATGATCTCAAAGAATGATCTTGAATAATTCTTCCGCAAAAAGCTCGTGCATTTCCCGCGTAGGGTGGTTGACCCTGTTGACAAGAAGCTGCGTTACGTCCTCCGTCTTGGCAAGCTCCTTCCACTTGCCGTAGCAATCGCACACGGTGACCCCTGCCCTTTGTGCAGAGCTGATACCTGCGTCAACAAAGGCGTCCATTTTTCCGCCGTTCTGCATTTGGGCGGTCTTTGCCGCAAACTCACGAAGCTCGGGTGCCACGTCGGGGGCTACGTAGGTGTTCATCATGTTTGGCGTCATAAATATGACCTGATCACACCTTTCCTTGCAACGGGCAAATATCTCGTCAAGGGCGTTGACGTATTCGTTTATGTCGCCATGGACGTCATTCAGCCCAAAGCAAATTATAATGCAATCGGGGTTGTGGCAGAGGGCTTGGCTTTCCAGCCTTTTTACACCCATTGCGGCAGTGGTGCCGCCAATACCCGCATTGATCACGTTTACATTTATCTGGTGACTTACCGCATTGATCTTTTTGCGGAGTCTGTTCCAATACACCGTATCAAAATCAGCCTCGTCGCCATCCAGCCAACCAAAGGTTACGCTGTCGCCAAATGCAACGATGGTTATTGGGCCTTTTTCTATCAGATCATAAACGTTTCCAAAAAGCTTTTCTTTAATACTCATCTTCTACTCCATCAGAACATATATGTCGCTATCATTCTGTCCGTCCTTGCAGGTCTGGGCATACGTTGCTCCACAGGGATCATGGGCTCAAAGCTGTGGGGAGAATGTGGCTCCTCCTGATACCAGTACGCCGTGCAAGCCCAGTCGTCCTTTCTGTCGTTTGCCGTGCCGTGCTCCATGCTTACTCGTATCTTCTTTTCAAAAGGAATGGCGTCCGCCACGTGGAATCTGTACACACTCACCTTGCCATGACAGTTGTGGGCGCGCAAAAAGTCCTTGTCCTCGCACCATGACTCGCCGCAGTACATATGCTGGTAGCTTTGCATACCCCACGCATGGCACAGATAATCCTCGCTGCCCGTGCCGTGAAGCTCCGGCGGCCAATTTCCACCCCAATCGGGAGTGCCCTCGGGTCGGTCGATAAATATCATATCGTCGCCCTCGCCCCACCATTCGCCTGTTATATTATCAATATAAAGGTTTATACCAAGGTAATTGCCCCTGCCCTCTGCATAGAGAATGGGGAAATTGTATTTGTCCGTCTGATTACTGCCCTGCATCATCTTGTCGTACAGCTCATCGCCCGTATCGTCGGGGTTGACTGTGGGGTTGCGCCTTCTCCACGTTGCGTGAAAACGGAACGGGTCAACGTCCTCTTCGGGCATTTCCCGCCAATCCACGTAATAATATACGCTCATTCCGAGGCTCGACTGGTTTACAAGCTCTATCCTTGCATGGGACGAAAACGGCATCGGCACCCAGCTGTTGAGGGAAACACCCTCGCCCTGCCTGCGCTCATCATTCACCGTTGTGGAAAAGCATACGCTGGTATGGGTGTATGACCTTGCATGGCCTACGCCAAAAAAATCACCGACAGGCGCCTCTACGGATGGAGTCTCCTCGTTGTCCCAATACATTCTGATAAGAATGGATCTTAAATAGAACGGGTCAGGGGATGCTATTGCCATCCAGATATGCCTTACTTCGCCTGCGGCATCCACGTCTATCAAAGGATATGTCTCTCCTGCACCTACCCCTTGCGAATCAGAGTTGCCGCCGTTTCTGTCGTAACTGCTCTCTCTGCGGGACTTAAAGTGCAGAGGGGCCTTCAAATCATCTAAATTCCTCATAATTTCTCCTCATTGTATTATCTTTGTCCAATGCGTCAATCTGCCTTATTTATAAGATCGATGTCGCACGCCTTTACGTTGACCTTGCCCGTGTACGTTCTTGGCTCATCATCCATACTGATGCTGTTGACAATGGAAACGTTAAGGCTTCGCTTGTCCTCGCACCGTATCAGCTCCGACTCTCCGCCAAAAAACGTAGTGCCGTTGATCAGCACGTTACACACGGGGTACTCAAGCTCCGGGTAATCCAACTGCTTCAACCATATCTTACTGTTGCCCACGGTGGAGTTGATCAGCTTGACACAGTCAAACGCCGTCTTTGATGATATCAATGCCGTGATCTCGTTTTCGCAGGTGATATTCTCAAATACCAGATTTTTCTGTACGGGCGGTTGAGAGCCGGGGTAATAGCTTCTGGAAAAGGCGTCGTCATCAAAATGTCTGGAAAGTGCGGCAGATCTCTTTTTCTGCAGGTGGATGTCACGGAAGGTTATATTCTCGCAACCGCAATTGTATATCACATCATCCTGCACCATTACCCACGGAATGCCGTCCAGCACCTCCACCCCCTCGGTGTGGGTGGGCTGTGTGTTGGAGATGTACTCCTTGCCGTCAACGGGAGTATCGCTTCTGTAAAGTCTGCCGTTGGATACTACCGTGTCGGACCTGCGTATGGGCATACCCTGTCGCCAGTCACACCACGAGCCTGCCAGTATTCTGGCAAAAAAGCCCGTTGTATCCTTGTCGTCCAGATCCCAGCAATCCTCTATTATGCCGTCCTTTATCCAGCCCAGCTGTGGGTTGGACGTAGTATAGTCGTGAGCATTTAATGCGATGGGGTCATCAAAGGTGCGGAATATTCCGTGACGAACCACAAATTTTTCGCCTCTGCCAAAGTGGATGGCGTCCTTCCTGCCCTCAATATGTACCCTCTCTATTACCGCATCCTCAAAGGTGCATATCTGTATGCAGAAGCTGCCCGGCAAAAGATCCATACACTCAAGGTCGTATATTCTTAACCTCTTGATGTAAAAGAACGAAACGTGGGATATCAAGCCTACGATGGGGGAATTTCCCCTTGCCTCAATGCCGTTGCAGATAAGGTTAAGACCCCGTATTGTGATGTCGTGGTCATACTCCCTTGTAAAAGCGCCCTTATTAACAAACACGTATGCCGACACAACACCTGCGTCGGTACATTTTACTCTTTTTATATACACGCCCGGGCTGAATATTACCTCTGTATTCGATGACAAAAATATCGTTCTGTCCAGCTCATACACACCCGGCTCGGTGACTCTTACCGTGCCGCCCTTATCGCAGAGCGCCTGCAAAGCCATGCTGTTTTCTTTGCCCGTGCTGTGGGGCGAAAGCTTGTATTCTGACATAATTACCTCCTTAAGAGTGATATCTACTATATTATAACAACAAAGCAGGATTTTTTCAAGAGAAAAATGTTCGTGTTTTGTTCCGTCAAGTGGGGCAATACAAATTTGTCGGTATTCTCCGCAAAAATATGTTAAGAATGCAGGAACGGGCACACAACCGACCAAAAGCGTTTTCCGCAGCCACCCGCCACACACACCCAAAGCAAAAAAGCCTTGGAGCCTGTCGCGCCCCATAAAGGGGTATTATAAAAGCACTCATGATAAAGAAAGTCTCTCTCATAAGTGCTTTTGAGTATTTACATAAAGCGTCTCCCGATGTAACGAGTTACCTTGGTTTTAACGCCCCGGGTAATTCATTACGGGCACGCTCCGGGGAAACCTCTTTATCACCCGTGTCCATCAACAAATGGGGATGACCACCTTTTACTTTGTTGCCCAGACTTTTGTGTAGGTCGTGTAGAAATTGTACACGTCATTATAGCCTGCATCCTCAAGGGACTTTTTGTAAGCCTCCCAGTCGGAATCCGACTTTCTGCCCCTCAGATATTCCCTTGTAAAATCCTTTGCCAATGCGGAAAGCTGTGCGATCTTTGCTTCCATAGCTTCAGCCTCTGCCTTCTGCATTACCTCAAATGCGGAGGGTGCAAACAGCTCGTATATCACCATGCCGTTCTTTTTGGTGTTTTCTACCAGCACATCCATTATGGGATACTGCTGTGTCTGCGACTCCGTAAAATTGTATATTGTATACTGCATGGGGAATGCGGAAACGTCAGCGAAAAAGTCTATACCGCCCGTTCTGCCGCCGTTCAATATCCACAGTCTTGTCTTTTCCGTTGCGGGATAGGGGAAAATATGGTCGTCCGTAACGTATGGACTGTGGTTTTCGTCCATGTAGTAGGACCAATTCTTTACTCTCACCCTTACCTGGGAGGTCGTACCGTCGTAATTCTCAACGGTTTCCATGGTCCACTGCTCGCCTGCTATCCATTCGGGCTTTGTAATGTCCAGCTCCTCATAAGTCAGCTCGGGAGTCCAGTACTTGTCAAAGCCGTAAGGACTTCTCCACACACCGTCGCCTGACTTAAAGCCGTTGCACACCTGAAACAGCCATGTATAAAGGGGTGAAAGCCTTTCGAAGAATGGCTTACCTGCTCTCCACAAGGGAGCATCCAGGTCCTCCTCAGCCATATAAAAACGGTCTTCTCCGGCTGCAAATCTGATATATTCCTTACCGTCGGGACCCTCTGTCCAAACAAAATTACCTGATTCCTCCCAGGATTCTGCAAAGGGTATGCCCTCTCTGCCGAAGATAGTCTGCAAATAACCCTTCAGATTACAGAATTTGCTCATATAATTCATTATCCTTAAAGGAATATCGTAGCCCATTTCAGTTCTGCTTGTTACGGCACGGTTTGAAATTGCGATATAACAATAGTCAAAGCCGGACCCTGCGGAAAGCGCCGCCTTGTAGCCCTCTGCCGCAATGGGCTGGTCTATCCAATAACCTTCATTACCGACGCCAAGGTGGTATCTGTGCCATGCATCGCCGTACATCATCAGCTCGCCTATTGCCAACGACCATCTTTGGTCTGCAAGGTCACCCTTAAGTATCTCTCTGATATCATTGGCGCAATCCCAGCCTGCAATAGTGTCTTCATACTTAGAATCTGTGATAACGTATTCATTCTCTGCCAATCTCTTGACCGCCTGCAAAACCTTAAGGTATGCGTCGTCGTAGTAAGAGAACAAGGGCTTGCCGTTCATTTCCTTCCAGTCAAATGCCGTATCAAAGTCCAATCCGTAGGCATTTGCCACGGGTGTAATGATGGAATCCAGCGTCACGGTCTCCATATTGTGGATAAATCCGTAATTGTCAGGGTTTTTCTGCTTATACGCAGCCAGCGCCTCCTCAACCTGCTCCCATGTTTTGGGAACCTCCAGTCCAAGCTCATCAAGTGCCATGTGGTTGAATATCAACGCGGACTTTTCCATCATGTACTCTGCTCTGGGCAACGCATACAGGCAACCGTCAGGCGCCAAGAGCGCTTCCTTCATCTCGTAGAAATACTCCGTATCACCGATCTTTTCGCCCCATACCCAGTTTACGTAATCCTCCAGGATGCCGCCTGCGGAAATAAAGGGGTTAAAGTCGATAAGGTAGTCCGGGCCAAGCTTTTTGAACACAGCGTCCTTACCTGTATTAAGAGCGTAGAGTGCAGGCAAAAAGTCGGGCATTGTGTTCGGGTCTGCGAATACGCTCAGCAAAGAGGAATAATACATATCTCTTTGTTCCTGTGAATACAGCGCGTCATACTGATTTATTCTGAAAACTTCGCTGTTTACAGGTGCAATCTTTGCGTCGATCTTTAAGCCGCATTCTGCCAATGTGGCTATTGCAGCACCGTCCCAAGAGGCCAGATAATTAACCGTATCGTAAATAACTATGCCCTCTAACTGGTTAAACTGGCCGTTGCTCCAATCTGCCATATCAGAGTTATCCGGCTTGACAGGTGTAGGTGTGGTTGTGGGCACTGCCGTGGGGGTTCCCTCAAGACTTGGGGAGCCACTTGGATCAGCCGCACAGCCTGTCAGCACAGCAATACAAAGCAATGATGCCAGCGCGATTCTGATAAAACTTCTCATAATAATTCTCCTTTTAGTTTATTGTAACGTTTCCGTTATCTATTATTATTTTAACATATAGTAATCGGATTTGTCAAGTAATTTTTTGCATTATTTTTATGTTTCTTGCTGATTTTTACAAAAAATCACGGTTTTTCGTTATCTCCGCCCTTGATGGTACAAAATCATTTTCTGCGGACGGCCAATTATCCCCCCTGTTTATCCCACATCTCCCGCTTTGTATTTTATTGCCCTTCAAGCAAAAAACCCACTCCGACACCTACGTCGGAATGGGGTAAAACTCTTAAGAATGTAATTACTCTGCTTTTTTCGCCTTTTTTGCCTTTACAAATACGGGAACGTAGAACAATGCTACCAGCGACACCGCCAGCACGCCCAAAATACCCAGGTACAAATACCAATGCCACATTTCCGTCAGCTTGATGCCGTTGATGGGCACACGGAGCAAAAAGAAGAAATTGGGTATGTAGTCCACGCTCACAAGCTTGCCGTTTTCATACACGGGGGATGAGCACAGCGCATTGAGATATATGGATATCACGCTGACGGCACCCAAAATGCCCATGGATGTAAAATAATGCTTGGGGCGAATGTCCACCTCACCGCTGAGGAGTATGTAAAAGCCCAGAATTATCAGCATACTGTGGAACAAGAAATACTGGTATGCCTTGGGGTGTACAAACACCTGCTCCGGGGGAATGCCGTTTCTGAACAATGACGGCATCAAAAGCGCAAAGATCGCACCCACTATGCAGGTGGGGTACATAAATGCCAGCACAGCCGTCCGCTTGGTGCTTGGTGACGCAAGCTTGGCGTAAAAAATAAACAGTATCTGCATAGAGCACAGATGGAACGGTAAATGCTGCAGCTCAATGTAGGGATAGACCTTTTTGCCGTTGGCAGACTCCACCATTTCCATGGAGCTGAAAAGCTTTACAAGCTCCGAAAGCACGCACACAACGCAGGCTATGGTCAACACCGTACCCAACGGCACGTTGTACTTCCTCAACAAGTACAAGCCCACGACAACAAGGATCAGACAGATCCCCAACCAGATAAAATGATTAACGCTGAACATCGTTAAATCCTCCCAAAAGATATGTATCTATATCTTACACCCAAACCACCCTTTTGTCAATAGTAAATTCTCCGATTTGGAGAATAAAAACATCTCCGCAAGACATTGTGTCCTGCGGAGATATATGGTTTACTTTACTTTATCAATGCTTGTGAACAAACTTACGTCTCTTGGGGTCGTACACAAATGTGAGTACAAGACCAAAGAATGAAAGTATTGCAAGTATCAACCATGTGTAGATGGGTGCTTCACCAAGCTCGGGGTCATATACGTTTACAAACTTGACCTCAACCTCGCCCAAAGCCTTGCCGTTGATCTTTGTTGTTGCTACAAGCTCATCCTCTGTCACGTCGCTTTCTGCTACCGTGATTACAACTGTGTAAACAGTCTCATCGTAGATAACATGTACGTCCTTGCCCTTAAGCTCATTCATCGTGAACTCGTAAACACCTACCTCAAGGCCTTCCAGCGTAAACTTGAAGTTGCCCTCTGCTGTGTTTGTTACCTTCTGGATAACTTTGCCATCCTTATCCTTAAGAACAAACTCAAAGTCGCCTGCATCAAGGCTGTTGCCCTTGAACTCCTTGATACCCTGAATCTCAACTGTGATCGTAGGCTTGGGGATCGTGGGATCGTTGTGCTTATCGTATGTGTTTTCAAATTCGATGGAGTTTGCAGAGCTGTTCTCTACGCCGTAGCTTGCCGTTGCGGAAAGCGTACCGTCAAGGTTGTCTGTAACCGTGATAATTACTGTGTACTCTCTGCCGTCATACTCAACGCCGGGCATATTGCCTTCGGTCTCTGTTACGGTGTAGTAATAAGTACCAACCTCGTCAAACGTGAGAGTTGCAAACTCAAACTTGCCCTTGCCGTCAGGTCCGGGTGCTGCGTTTGTTACCTCGTCCGTATAACCCTCGTTGTTTGCAAGAATGAACTCGAACATATTTGCTTCAAGTATCTTGCCCACCAACGTCTTGTGACCAAACAAAGTGATCTCGGCAGGTGTTGTTGCCTTGTACTTGTTGGTAAATTCGATCTCGGTTGCTCTGTCGTTGCCTACGTAATACATAACGTCTGCGGAAAGGTTGCCCTCGCCATCATCGGTTACGCTGATCTCTACTGTGTAGATCGTTTCGTCATAGGTCATGCCGCCAATAGTGCCGCTTACCTCGGAGATAGTCACTACAATGTCTTCAGCCTTTGTAAAGCCCAGCTTTTCGATCAAGAACTCGATGCTGCTGTCAGCGTCAATGTTCTGGAGAACGTATACGGAAGGCTCCTCACCCTCAACCTCTATCTTGAATGTGAACACGTCACTGTCAAGGAAGTGTCTGCCGAGGATGTTCTTTGTAGCGTATATCGGCACCTCAAGGTACTTGGGTGTATATACGTTATTGAACGTAATTGCGTAAACAGGGTTATTGGGATCAAACTGCTCGGGAATGTCGATCAATGTTCTTGTTCCGTCAGCTGTCTCCTTGTAGCAGATAACCTCTGCCACACCGATCTCGCCTGTATCCACTCCGCCGATGAACTTTTCACCAATGGTTACCTCAAAGAGGTATCTTGTCTCGTCGTAAGCAACGCCGCCAAGCTTATCCGTGGGGATCAGCTCTCTTACGATGTAGTAATACTTCTGGCCCAGGGATGCTGCCATTTCGATCTCTACGTCAAAATAACCGTCTGCATCGTTCTTGCCGGAGTCTATCATGCTGCCCTCTGTCCATGTATCGCCGTTGACAGTTGCCTCAAATATAGCAAACTCAAACTCATTTGCCTTAAGGTCTCTGCCTGTAAGTGTCTTGATACCGCGGAGAGCCACGTCGATAGTGCTGGGGTCATATACGTTTGTAAATTCCAGCTCTGTGCCGTTTATTGCAACGGGTGCAGGAAATGCATCGCCGTTGGCATCAACGGTCTTTTTGATCTCCATACTGTAACCCAGAGTACCGTCCAGGTTATCAATAACCGTTATGGAGATGGTGTACTGACTTTCGTCATACTGCAGATATCTGTTTACACCCTCAAAGGAGCTTACGTATTCCTTGACTGTGTAAACCAAAGTTCTGCCGGCGTCTTCTGCCTTAAGCTGGATGTCAAAGGATGCTTCGCCGTTATCGTCCGTTACCGCATATGTGCCAACAAGGGCGCCGCTTGCATCGTAAAGACCAAACTTAAAGCCTTCGGGTGTAACGTTATGGTTTACGCCCTGAGGATTGGAGATCAGCTTCTTGATGGAAACAAGACCGTCAATGTCAAGATCCTCTGCATCGTACTCGTTAACAAATGCCAGCTCTGTCTTTTCTTCGTTGCCTACTGTATAGTCAACAGAAGAAGAAAGTGTGCCATCGCCGTTATCCGTTATTGTTACCACAACCGTATAAACAGTTTCGTCGTAAGTAACGCCGCCAATGTTGCCCTTAACCTCGTTTACTGTGTAAGTATATACACCTGCGTGTGTATACTGTCTGGGTGCAAACTCAAATCCTGCGATATTGTTTGCATTAGCCGCGCCGTTATCTGCTGTGTCAAGCACGGAGCCACTCAGATTCTTCAGCTGGAATGTAAACTCTCCATCCTCAAGCTCTCTGCCGATAAGCTCCTTTGTACCCTCGATCACAACGTCAATGGGCTCGGGAGTGTATGTGTTTACAAAGTCAATAACGTAAACAGGATTGTTGGGATCAAATGCACCGGGCACGTTGATCTCTGTTTGAACGGTGTTGCCGCCCTCAACTGTTTCCTTTGTTACCTTGATGGTGTTGATGCCGTAAACGCCGTCAACGTGATTCAAGGTGTAAGAAATCAGATATCTTGACGTATCGTAAGTGATATAATCAAGCTTGGTCGCAGGAATGATCTCCTCTATGATCACATAGTAGATCTTGCCCTCGTCAGGCTCAGTAGTAAGGTCAAGACGGAATTCTCCATCCTTATCGTTAAATGCTGTATCAACCGCATCGCCAACCTTGATCCATTGAGAGCCGCGAACCTCAGCCTTCCAGATACCAAACTCAAACTCGCCTGCTTCAACAGCCTTGCCGATAAGAGTCTTGTGACCCGCTACCGTGAAGTAAACGTTGGAAGGATCGTAAACGTTTTCAAACGCAACAGAAACGTTGGTGTTGTCACTGAGCACACCCTCTGCAATAACCGGAGGCTGTGCAATAGCCGCGCCGTCGCTGCCGATGATCTTTGTTACCTCGTAATCTACCACAAGTGTACCGTCGCCGTCGTCAGTTACGTCCAGCTTGATCTGATATACGGAGCCATCATACTTCAGCGCAACGTTCTTTCCATCAAAGGGATCTGCGACCTCCTTCAGCGTGTAGTAGAATGTCTTGCCTACCGCAGCGCCGTTGGTGTTGTCGATCTGGATGGTTACCTTTGCTTCGCCGTTTGCATCTGTTACAACGTAATCGCCAACTCTTACGTTGTTCTCATCGTAAAGACCGAATACAAAGCCTTCCTTTGTCAAGCCGTTAGGCAATGTAACGTCGGACGTTACAGTCTTGTCGATGGTGATAGCAAATGTCTCATCCTCTGCAACGTAGTCGTTGTTAAAGATGATAGCGCCGTCAACCGTGCCGTTGATGGTCTTTACAACGTTCAACGTACCGTCACCGTTGTCAGAAAGAGTTACCTGAACTCTGTACTCCGTGGAGTCGTATGTTACGCCGTCGATAGTCTGGCCTGCGTTCTTTTCCACTATTACGTAGTAGAAGCTGCGGCCTGCGTTTACATCGTCGATATCATACTGGATAGCGTCAAATGCGAATCTACCGTTAGCGTTTACCTTTGCTGTAAGTACGGGTGTAAGTCCGTCGATGGACCAGTTGCTGCCCGTTCTGTAAAGCAGGATCTCAAACTCGTCCGCTGTGATATCTCTGCCGTCAAGCTCCTTAAGGCCTCGGAAGAGTGCCACGCCCGTAGCGTCGTATTCGTTTGTAAATACTATGCCAACGTCTGCATGAGTTGATATTGCGCCCTTCTTTACCACGCTTTCGATAGAAGCCTCAGCGCCGTTGCTCTGTGCATACTGTGCAGGGGAAACCTTTACAGTTACCTGCCACTCAGCGGGGTCGTATGTCACACCGGGAAGAGTGCCCTGTTTCTCCTTTACTACAAAGTAGTAATAAGTTTCCTGCATATTCTCCAACTGCAGGGGGTTGGATGTGATGTTAAAGGAACCATCAGCATCGTTTGTTACCGTTTTTACAGGAGCGTTGCCTGTGATGTTGAACTGGCTGTCAGCCTCCCAAAGCTCAAACTCAAACTCGCCTGCAAGAGGTCTTCTGCCCGTCATCTCCTTGATGCCGCCGATCTCAACCGTGGGTTCTCCGGGGTTAAATACGTTGTTAAACGCAAATTCCAATTCCTCGGCGTTTTCAACCGCCTGTGTCAGCTTGTTGTCAAGCATAGCGGAGATCGTGCCGTCGCCGTTATCCACAGCAGTTACGGAGAATACATGCTCCGTCGTGTCGTATGTGATAGCGGAAATTCCACCGCGGAGCTCCTTGATGCCGTAGTAATACGTCTTGCAAATATCTGCCGCCGTTACGGATAATGTTGCGTCGATCTCGCCGTCAGCATCGGAGGTTACAGTTGTAATCAAGCTGCCGAATTCGTACTCACCGCCTACTACGTTTACGTTGTAAATACCGAATTCAAAGCCCTCCAGGCTAAGGCCAAACTCATCAAGGTTACTGATGGGAGCGCCGCTTTCGTCAAGGATATTCTTCTGGATGTGGAGCATTGCCGTTGCAGAGCCTGTTGCAGCGTATGTGTTTGTGTATTCTGCCTCAATAACGAACTTGTTGTTTGTTTTCGTTACTGTTGCGTGAGAGTTTGTTTCGTACACGTCAACGATCTCGTACTGACCGTTCATGTCCCTGTCATCCACAACGATATAGAAGTAGAATACATTGGGGTTGTACGTAACGCCGCCGATGGTGCCGGAGATCTCTGTTACGCGGTAAGTATAAGTACCTGCCTTTGTAAACTCAAGATCCTGGAGAGGTACGGAGAAGTCAACTGTCTTGTTGCTTGACGTTGCCGGAAGAAGTTGTCCAATCATCTGGTACTGACCGTCTGACATACGTCTTTCAAACCTAAAGAAGAATCTGTCATCATCCTTCCACTCTCTGCCCTCAAGGTTCTTTGTAATATACAGCTCTACGTTTTCGGGAGAAACCCTTGTAGGCTGGTATACGTTTGTAATAGTTACCTTGTTTACTATTTGGTCAGAAACCGTAGTTGTGTTGATCGACGTAATGTTTATCCAACCGTTTGACGATACGTTTTCAACCATGGGAACTGAGCCTGCGCTTATTTCCTCAACCGTTACCTTTGTACCAACGGGGATATCCTTAAGAACTGCCTGCTGTGATGACGCAAGCTCAAAGTTAACGGTGTAATTGCCACTGTTGTCGGTATTTACCTGGAGTGTCTTATCAGTTCCGCCAACGTTTGCCGTTATTCCTGCGCTCAGATCACCTCCGACAACGCCGGTAGTATCAAGTGTTACTCTGAAACCGAACATCAACTGATCCAGCGCGTCCGTTGTGATACCGCCATCGGGGATATCTGTGATCTTTTCAATAATAACGTCGTTGTTCTCAACGTATTCGTTAGTAAACTCTACCTTAGCAATCCATTCACCAAGCAGTACCGTAGCAGTGTTGCCGTTTGCAGTTGCATTAGCAGCATTGGATGCTTCAACCTCAACGCATGCGTACTCGGAGTTCTGCGGGAGCACCTCTGTTACGTTATACTCACGACCTGCCACCAGGCCTACGATAAAGAACCTCTCGTTTGCGCCCAGAGTAACCGTTACCACTCCGTTTGCGTTGGATGTAACAGAGCCTTCCGTTACGTTGCCGTCAACGTCTGTCTTTGCAGACTTATATACCGTGTTTGCATCCAAGCCTGTGATCTCAAAGTCAAAGGAAGGATTACCGATAACTTCCAAAACGTTCTTTATGATCTCTATACCTGTGGAAGGTGTTACCCTCAGTAAACCGTTGTTACCAAGAGCTACGTACTCGTGGAAGTGCTCAATGTTACCCTCTGTATGGTTTTCGGAATAGCTGTAAGCGTGCTCCTCAAGAGAACCTGTAACGTTGGTGATCTTATCATGATCCAGCATGCTGATAGCAGGGTAGTTAACGCCATTCTTAAGATACCAGTTGCCTCCCTGTTCCATAAAGTTATCGTTACCCTGTGCAAGGAGTATCGGGCTTACGGGGAAGTACGCATAGCTTCTTTCCCAAGTACCACCTACATTGGCAAACATAGCAGATCTGGTGTAGTATGTACCGCTTGCATCAGGTGTACCCGCAGAAGCCGAATAAGGAACGTAGCCGTTTGCAGTCTCTGTGTACAGAAGGAGATCCTCTGTTGCGTAGTATCTGTCGTTCTCAGTGTTAGGCACAAACCAGGAATGAGTATTTATCTTTTCGGTCTGTGTCTGGTTCCACTCGTTGGTATAGAAGCGGTACTCTTCGTTTGCATGATTATGTCGGTCTAACTTTTCTACTATATTATATACGTTGATATCCTCTCTGAGACCAACCTCAAAGAGCAATCTGATAGGCTCTGCAGCCTCATACTCAACTGTGATAGTACCGGGGTCGTCAAGGCTGGAGCCCGTCATCTTGATGTTGTAGTGTGCCGTAGGCAACAAGGATGCGGGAACCTTCCAGATAACCTCCTGCTTGCCATTTAGCAGATCTGTTCTTACCTGCACAACGCAGAAAAGCATGTTTGATTCCAGCTCTGCAACGGGGTCAATATAACCGTAGGACTTAACCGCGTATCTTGCCTGTGTAAGCACAGAATCCTCAGCAGCAAAGTCTTCGTCGTAGAAGCTAAGGTAGTTGCCGTTTACATCTGCATACCAGCCGATGTAGTTGCTGTAAAGGGACTCGCCGTCTACCTCCTGGTAGTGGAGCTGCTTATACTCCTTTGCCAGCTTTACAAGAGCGATTGCTTCGGTCCTTTCAAGACCAAGTCTTGTTTCAACCGCATTGATAAACTCCTCGCCGTATGCTGTCAGAGTGCCGTCAAGGTCGCCCAGGTCATAATGGTGCGAGAAGGAAACGTCGCCCTCTGCAAAGCTCATGGAAAGAGCCGCACCTGTGTAGAGCACGTCACCGATAACAAGACCCTTAACGTCCTTAACGTCCATATACTCGCCGATGGTGTCGGTAAACGTTACGTAGCCGTCAAAGTCTTCGCCGTTTGTGCCGATGGCAGTCAAGGAATATCTTGTCTGCAGGGCGATATCATCAAGGATAGCTTCAAACATGGAAGTGATCTGATCACTTGTAGGTGCGTTGTTGTACAGCTTAACGTAATTATCAGAATCGTCAACAGGGAACACCTTTGTGCTGTTGCTTCTGATGCCTGCGCTGATGGACCATGTTCTTGAGTTGTCTCTGTTGCCTTCTCTCCATGTGGAGGTGATGTTCATCGTAGATGCGGTGATGCTCTTAATGGTTTCCCAGTAAGCGTCAATAGTCGTATTCGTTACGCCGTTGGGGTTAAGAACGGATTCAGAAATATCGTCGCTGTCACCAAAGCCCATTGTGTAGAAAAGAGCGTCCTCGCCGTATGCCTCTTTTACTCTGTGCTTTGCGTAAGCCGCTGTCAGCTGTGTTACAAAGTCAAGCTCATCCTGATATACTGCAGATGAGTTTGAGTTACCCGTACCCATGTCAGTATCATCGCTGTCTGCAGGAGGATTTGCCCAGTCGGAATCCGCATACGTAACAACGCCGTCAGTCATAAGCACCATAACAGGTGTGCGGTTGGTCTTGCCGGAAGCCGCTACCAAAGCATCAGCCGCAGCATCGATACCGGACTGAATGTACGTACCGCCGACAACCTCACGGGATGTCTGTGAAACGGTGTTGCCGTTCAGCACCTTAAGACCCTGTGCAGTTCTGATATAAACCGAGTCATCGCTGAACCAGCCACCATCCTCAACGTCAACTATAAAGTATGCTCCGTTGCTGCCGGATGCATCGTATGAGTTGAGGGGGAGTATTGTGGATGCGTAGCTTGCATAAAGCACAACACCTACTCTGTTGTTGGGGTTCAACGTAAAGAGTCTTGCCATGGATGTGTTCAACGCGGTGATCATGTTTTCTACTGCGGTAGGCTCATCCAGCATGGAGCCGGAAACGTCCAGCACGAATATAGTATCCGTAGGCTGTGATTCCTGTCCGTAAACAGACTTTGTTGCACCCATTGCAGACAAAGCAACAATAAAGCTGTCAGTATCCACCAAGCCAAGCTTCAGCTTTCTGATGCTGGTTCTGATGGCAGCAAGCTCTGCTGCATCTGCGCCTGTAAAGACGGACTTATCCGTCCATACAGTACCTGCGTTAACTGTTGAATTTTCGCTAAAAAGAGTCTTCCACTCGTCCCACGTTACCGGGTCGGCGTCCTTTTGAACGTTGCCTCCCCAGCCCGCCTGGCTGGATGACGTTACTGCCTTTGCAGACCCAAGGGGCACTGTGATGTGCATGAATGACAACGCCATGGCAAACACCAGGACAAGTGAGATGAATCTCCTTGTGCGGTTCATCATGTTCTTAAACATAATACATCTCCTTATTCTTATCTTATAAAAAACATCAAAAGACATTTTCGCAGAAAATATAAAGTAATCATGAGTGAGTGCCGATTTTCAAACCGTTACAAAACGTAACATCATGTTTTTGAGAAAATCTGCTCGTCCCCCTCATAATCCATGGTTATTATACCATATTTGTGGCACTCTTGTCAATAGTTTTTTTGCAAAAAACACGGGCCTGCCCCAAAAAAATTTATATTTGGTTCACATTACTGTCAAGCACACTTTGTGCCCCCATGCCCAACGTAACAAAACGTTACATTGCTTACCATAATTTGTCACCACAACTGTAACAACAAATTCACAGGGATATATATATATTTATATATGTATAAAAACAAAAAGGGCCGAGTCTTGTAGGACTCAGCCCTCTCTGTAATAATTTAGGAGTATATCCATGCGTATAGCATCAATTCACATATACGATGTA
>JAGBHJ010000123.1 GCA_017935525.1 Clostridia bacterium
AAAAGGAATTGAAGGGCTACTTCCGTTCCACGGTTGGTCCTATCTTTATAGGCTTGTTCCTGATGGTCTCCGCGGCATGGTTCGTGTTTGGCTATCTTTTGACCGGATTGGTTGAATATCAGCTCTACCTCAATCAGCTTAACCTGGTATTTATGATCACTATCCCGATCCTCACAATGAGGACGCTTTCCGAGGAGAGAAAGACAAAGACAGATCAACTTTTGCTCACTAGCCCCATCAAGGCTTCTGACGTTGTTCTGGGCAAGTACTTTGCGGCTGTAACGGTGCTGTTTATCACACTTTTGCTCCACTCTCTCAATGCTATCGTTATCTCCTTCTTTGCATACAATATGTTTGCATTGGATACGGTAATATCTTACATAGGTATTTTCCTTGTAGGATGTGCGTACATTGCTATCGGTATATTTGTATCATCAACAACTGACAATCAGGTGGTTGCGGCTATCGTTACCTTTGCGGTAATGCTGGCGATCTACGCTTTGCAGATATTTGCAACGTCCATCGTTTCCTCCGTTAATGCAGGTATCATCGCTTGTGCGGTGATCGCATTGGGAATTGCGATACTCATAAAGGTTACAACAAAGAATAACCTGGTTGCGTTCTGCGTGCTTGTTGCAGAGGCTTTGGCAATTGCCATTGTGGCTTTGGTTGACATCAGCCTTTATGCAGGCTTGCTCAACACATTCCTCAAGTGGGTGTCATTGCTTGAGAGATTTACTGAGTTCATCGTTGGTTCAGTAAGCTTCTCATCCTTGGTGTATATTATAAGCTTTTCATTTGTGTTCGTTTATATGACGATCTATCAGGTGGAAAAGCGCAGATGGATCGGTTAATTATAAGGGAAAGGACTTGTGTTTTCACAAGATTGATAGATCATCATGAAATCAAAATTCAGTTTGAAATTGACGGATGCCTTCAGAGATAGAAAGTTTAAGTACAGCGGTACAGCAACACTCCTTGTTGTGTGCGTTGTGGTTGCCACACTGCTTATCAATCTTTTCTGCAGCCTTATTCCGTGGAAGTTGGATACTACTGCTAACAAGCTCTACTCCATTTCCAACAAAACACTCAGCGTTCTCAACAGGCTTGAGGATAATATCAATATCCACTTTGTTTACCAGGCAGGTACAGAGGACGTTTACGTTATGGAGCTTATTTCCAGATATGCATCTGCATCTGATAATATCAGCACAAACATGATCGACCCCGTTGCTAACCCCAAGTTTACGGAAATGTTTGCAAGCGACAAGAATAAGTCATCCACAGTGCCCACATCAGGCAGCGTTATCGTTGAGAGCGAGGGTACGGGCTTGTTTGTTGTTCTTACATCTCAGGATTTCTACTCTTATGAGTATGAGGAGAACTCCCTTGCAATAAAGCAGACGTACTACACAGGTGAGCAGGCTGTAACGGGCGCTATTGCCGCTGTTACAACAGAGGAGACATACAAGATCGCATTGCTGACAGGCCACAATGAGGACTCCATCCCCGCTGCTATGAGCGACCAGCTCAACAAGATGTTCTTTGAGGTTTACAAGGTTGACCTTAAGGTGGAGGATATCCAGTCCGGTACAGACGTGCTTATCGTTCTCCAGCCCGAATGGGACATCGACGACGTTGAGTACGCAAAGATCGCTACTTTCCTTGAGACAGACACTGCAGGCAGCGTAATGTTCATCATGGGTAAGGCTACTGCTGATATGAAGAACTTTGACAAGATCTTCAGCAACTACCAGCTTGAGCTTACAAACGACGTTATTTATGAGGAGGATTCCTCCAAGTGCGTTGGCGGTATGAAGTACAACCTCTACTTGGATTATCTTGCAAGCGACGTAACAAGCAAGATCTCCGGCAATCAGAAGCTCTTCCTGCCCAATGCAAAGAGAATTATTGCTAACCCCGACCTTGCAAAGGTTACTACTTATTATACAGACATCGCAGTTTCCTCCAACAAGGCATGGGCGTCATCTCAGCCCAAGTCCGGCACTATGGATTATGATGCTGCAACAGACTTTACATCAAAGAACGGCTTTGTTCCTATGATGGCTATTGAGGATTATGATGACAGCTTGGGCAGCTCATCATCAAAGCTGTTTGTTGTTAACTGTGCAAACTTTATGCTCAGCAACGAGGCAAGCCTTAACTCCTACGCTAATGACGAGGTATTCTACTCTGCATTGAGCTGGTGCCTTGATGACGATGCTACACAGATCACTATCACACCTAAGTATTACCTGACGTCAACACACGGTCTGTCAACAGGCGGCGTATATGCATTCGGCATCGTGCTGGGTCTTGTATTGCCTCTTGCTATACTTGGCGGCGGTCTGGCAGTTTACCTCAAGAGGAGACATCTGTAATGACAAAGAAGTTAAAGTCCATACTGATAAGCCTTTGCGTATGCGTGTTGGCGGTTGCGGCTTACTTTATAACGGAAAAGATATTGGAGAACAGCTCATCCGGCCCCGGAACGAGCACAACGGTAAAGCTTACAAACCTTTCCTCCGAGAATATCGTTTCCATCAAGGTGGAGCTGAGCGATGGCGAATACTACTACATCACAGAGGATGCAAAAGCTACTGCTGCTGCAGGCTCCACGGTGTATAAGGTAACGTTCAGCGGCATATATAAAGGTCTTGATTATGACAAAACAACAGCAAAAAGACTGTACTCTTACGCAAGCGCATTGAGCGCACAGCGCGACATGGGCGACGTTGAAGAAGAAGATTACGACCTTTTTGGCTTGGATACTCCCCAAAGCGTTGTAACCATCACCCTTGTTGACGGCAGCACGGAGACGATATACGTCGGCAGCACGGCGGCAGGCAGAAGCGGTTACTATTGCAGAATTGACGATGAGGAATTGGATAACGTATACCTGATCTCCACATCCGTTGGTGACTCCTTTACAAAGAAGTCCAACGACATGAGAGCAACTGCTGTTACTCCCGAAAGCTCATTGGATAAGATTCAGGAGATCACATGGCAGTTTAACGACGGTGCTTTGATCTCCGTGGTAAAGGATTTTGAGTCCACGGTATTCAACCCCTTTGTAAACTACTACGTTGTTTCTCCTTGGAGCATGGCTTACCCTGTTAATGCTGACATTCTGGGTGCATTGGTGGAGGGATTGCCTACGCTGACTATCGGCGAGTTTATCACTCCCAAGCTGGACGGTACCGAGGCTGAACTGGCAGATTACGGTCTGGACGATCCTTGGGGCTATTACAAGATAGTTTCAACGGACGGCACGGTGCAGGAGGTCTCCTTTGGTGATTTCTCCAGCGAGGACTCCAAGGCAAACTGCTATATGTACGACCACGTTCACGAGCAGATATACGTTGTAAGCTATGCTAACGCAGCATTCCTTGCAAAGTATGATGAGATAGTTACAACAACTCCCTACATCATCACGGCAAGCCTTGACAATATCGAAAGCGTTGTGGCAGAGTACGACGGCAAGGTGGTTGACTTTGTTCAGGAAAGATACTCCACAGGCGTTGACGACAAGGGTAACCCCACTTACAGCTCCGTCTGCAAGCTGGAGGGCATTGAGTACGACAGATACGTAATGGGTCTTTTGTACAGGAATGCTATTGCCATGAGAATACAGAATGTGTATAAGGGCTATGAGTACGAGGATGAGCCTCTCCTTACGTTGACGTTTACACCTTATGACAGAGACGTTGCGGCAAGAAAGCTGGTATTCTATAAGATCAACGAGAATCTTTGTGCAGTTGAGGTTGACGGAAATATAGACTTTATGGCATCTGTAAAGGATGTAAATGACTATCTGAAGGCTATCCAGATGGTTAAGAACGGCGAAACACCTCCGTACAAGTATTGATAACAAATCTATTTCAAAACAAAACACCGACTGTTCCGTTGTTTGGGGCGGTCGGTTTTGTATTTGGCGTTTTGGTAAAAAGGGTGTTGAATAATTATGAGTTTTGTGTTACAATAGTAGTAATATAAAATGGAGGACTTTGTAATGAAGTTAAACTACAAGAGGACCCTGCTGGTGGGCTGTGCATTCTTTTTGATCTGTGCGTTCTGGCAGGCATATGACAATATCGTTCCCAAGATACTTACGGACAAATTTGGAATGTCCCAGTTCTGGTCCGGCGTAATAATGGCAATGGATAACGTTTTTGCGGTATTCCTTTTGCCCATTTTTGGTGCGCTGTCCGACAAGAGCAATTCAAAGCGCGGCAAAAGAACGCCCTTTATTGTTGTGGGCACTATAATTGCGGCGGTGCTGTTTGTGGGATTGTCCTTTGCGGACAATATGCAGTTGACTGCTATTGAAAAGGTCGAGGCAGTTTCCCTTGGCACACAGACCCAAGAGGGCATTGATGCATACAAGGAGCTGTATAATTCCAACGTGACCATAAAGCTGGAGGATGCAAACGGCGACACTATAAGCAAGAGCCTTTCCCAGCTGTACAGCGAAGAAGAATTCCTTAATATTGAGCTTTGGAGTACGGAATACTTCTTACACGTTGTTCCCGCAAGACAGGCGTATGCTTGGCAGCAGACTATAAAGAGCCCCGTGACGTTGGTGGTGTTTATTCTGTTGCTTTTGGGCGTGTTGCTTTCTATGGCGGTATTCAGATCCCCTGCGGTGGCGCTGATGCCCGACGTTACACCCAAGCGCCTCAGATCCAAGGGTAACGCCATCATCAATCTGATGGGTACCTTGGGAGGAATCCTGGTGCTGGTGCTGGGAATAGTATTTGGTACGGGCTTGCCCCAGAATGACCTTATGAGCTATACAGGATTTTTTGGCGCAATAGCGGCGTTGATGCTGGTGGCGTTGGTGGTGTTTATCTTTACGGTAAAGGAACCCAAGTGGGCAAGGGAGGCTCAGGAGATAGATGCAAAGGAGCCTACTGAAAACGATGAACCAATAGGAGAGGAAAGAAAGCTTACAAAGGCGGAGCTTCGTTCGCTGATATTCATTCTGGCGTCGGTTGTGCTTTGGTTTATGGGATACAATGCGGTTACCACAAAGTACGCCGTTTATGCAGGCTCGGTGCTTGGATTGGATTACAACACCACGTTGCTTATTGCCCAAGGGGCGGCAATTGTATCTTACATACCCGTTGGTTTGATATCGTCGAAGCTGGGCAGAAAAAAGGTCATCCTGTTGGGCGTTATTTGTCTTGGTGTGGCATTTGGCGGTGCGGCGTTTATCAGAAGCGGCGCAAGTATGCTGATAGTTAACGTTCTGTTCTGTCTGGCAGGTATCGGCTGGGCTGCCATCAACGTAAACAGCTACCCCATGGTGGTTGAGCTTTCGGGCGCAAGCAATACGGGTAAATATACGGGCTTCTACTACACGGCAAGTATGTCCGCACAGATCTTTACGCCCATCATCAGCGGATTCTTTATGACGTATATCGGTATGGAGACCTTGTTCCCCTATGCGGCAATATGTGTTGCAGGTGCATTTGTAACGATGCTGATGGTAAAGCACGGCGACGTTAAGCCCGAGAAAAAGGGTGACCTGCTGGAAAATCTGGATATTGACGACTGATGCGGAGGAATAGGTGGATAGATTTTTATATGTGACTTTGGGGGTAGCGGTACTGCTTGCGGCGGTGTATTTTGTGCTGTGCTTTCCCGGTGCCAAAAAGGGTAGAAGAATAAAGGACAGTCTTTGCGTCAATTATGCCCACAGAGGGCTTTGGGGTGGAGATGCGCCCGAAAATTCACTTGTGGCGTTTGACAGGGCGGCAAAGGCAGGCTTTGGAATAGAACTGGACGTCCAGCTTTCCCGCGACGGCGAGGTAATGGTGTTCCACGATTACACCCTTAATAGAATGACGGGGGTTGACGGCAAGCTGTGTGACCTTACCGCCGATGAGTTGGGCAGGCTTTGCCTTGGAGGGACTAATGAGCATATCCCCACGTTAAGAGAGGTGCTTGCCATAGTTGACGGCAGGGTGCCTCTGCTGGTGGAGCTCAAGGGCGAAAGACTTGATGCCAAGCTTTGCCCCAAGGTGTACAGTATAATGAAGGAATACAAGGGCGAGTACGTTGTGGAGTCCTTTAACCCCATGCTGTTGAGGGGGTACAAAAAGCTTGCTCCCGAGGTAAAAAGGGGTCAGCTTGTGACGGCGCTGTGCAAGGAAAAGAAGCGCAGCGTGCTGAATTTTCTGCTGGATAATATGCTGTTCAGCTTTTTGGCAAAGCCCGACTTTGTGGCGTTTGACCTGAAGCACGGCAATTCCGCACCCATCGTAATAGCAACGGGGCTGTGGAAGCTGGAAAAATTTGTCTGGACAGTCAGAACGAGGGAGGACGTGGAGTCTGCAAAAAAATATAACGCAAAAATGATATTTGAGGGCGACGCCACGGAATATATTGATAGAGAGGTATGACGTAATGCAGATATTTGATTTTGATGATATGCCGGCGGCAAAGGATGCCCCTGAGGGAATGCGAGTTATAAAGTCAAAGGATGAGGAGTGGCTGATACCGCCCTTTAGATTTGACGACAATGCGGCAGATAGAGTAGAGGTGGTATATACCACAAGACCAGAGGGCGAGCTTCATATGCTGATATATATGCCAAAGAATGCCGTAGGTACATACCCATTGGCGGTGGTTGTGCCCGGCTCGGGCTGGCATAAGCAAAATCTGGCAGACAACAGCAGGTACAACGAGATGCTGGTTAAGGAAGGCTTTGTTGTGGCGGCTATTGAATACAGACCGTCCAGTACGACTGTGCTTCCCGGGCAGATACACGATATAAAGGCGGGTATTAAGTTCTTGGTCAAGAATGCCGCAAAATACCACGTTGACGTCAACAGGATAGGCATTATGGGTGATTCCAGCGGTGGCCATACTGCGTTGATGGTGGGCATGACGGGAATGCGTGACTTTAATGACGACGAATTTGATGGCATCAGCTTTGACATAAAGTGTATCATAGACTTTTTTGGTCCCACAAGGTTTACCACAATGAACGACTACCCCATTGCGGAGGATCATATCTGCGAAACGGGATGCGTGGGCGAGGTCATGGGCGGCATCCACGTGATGGACAACGTGGAGCTGGCAGAAAAGCTCAGCCCCATAAACTACATTTACGATGACATGAGGACTCCGCCCATCATGATGGTCCATGGCAACTGCGACGGCGTAATATGCTTCCACCAGAGCGTTGAAATGTACGAGGCATTGAGAGCAAAGGACAGATACACAGAGCTGGTTTGCGTTGACCACGGCAGACATTGGAGCCATGGCTTCAGATCCATGGACGTGTTGAGAGTGGTAAGGGATTTCTTGGTTAAGTATTTGGGGTAAAGCATGAGTATTTGGAAAAACAAGCTGTGTATACTCTTGAGGGATTACGACTTTATATCCATTGATGACCACATGGGCGTGCTTAAGAATGCAGGCTTTGACGGGTTTTTCTCAAGCTACGAAAACGTGGATGAGTACGGCAGACTGGCAAAAAAGTACGGTATGATATATCAGTCCATCCACGGCAGTTATCGTCATGCCCGTGATATATGGTACGACGAGGGCGAAAAGGGCTAGCTGGGAGTTACCGATCTGGTAAAAAGCCTGGAGGATGCCCACCGCAACAACGTGCCGATAGTGATCACCCATGCGTTTGTGGGCTTTGAGGATCACACCACCACGGACATGGGCTTGGAAAGATACGCAAGGGTCATGAAAAAGGCGGAGGAGCTTGAGGTTATAATGGCTTTTGAAAACACCGAGGGTGAGGAATTCCTTGCCGCGGTGATGACGGAGTTTAAGTCAAGCCCGTCGCTGGGCTTTTGTTGGGATACGGGCCACGAAATGTGCTACAATCACTCAAAGGATATGCTTGCCCTTTACGGTGACAAGCTGGTGGGCACACATATCAGCGACAATCTTGGTATAAGCGACTTTGAGGGCAGGATAGTGCCATCGGACGACCTGCACCTGTTGCCCTTTGACGGCATTGCGGATTGGGACTACAACATGGCAAGGCTGGACAAATGCGGCTTTGAGGGTGCGCTGACCTTTGAGCTTGACAGGCGCCATAAGCACAACAGACACGAGACCGACGCATATTTTGATATGTCGTTTGAAGCATATATTGCAAGCTGCTATATGCGTGCTTGCAGGGTGGCGTCAAAGAGAAGACTTTCAACAAAGCATATATAATGAATAATAGAGAGATACGGTAATGAGTCACTCTGCATTCTGAGTGGAGTGCAGAGTGATATGATAATATACAATATATAAGGAAAGGAGGAAAAGAGAATATGGGAATATTGAGACGCTTGGGCTTGCTCCGCAGAAAAAAGCCTACGGTATCCGTATTTGTCGATTTTGAGCATTGGTGTTATTCCTTGGATAATTTATTTAATATACGCCCCGACGTGGCTGGCTTTTATGCTTTGGTAGCAAAGGAATACACCGTTAAGAACGTTTATTTCTTTGGTGATTTTACTTCCCCCGGGCTCAGGGCGGAGGTTGACAAGATCAGGGCGGTTACCAACAATATTATAGATACACAGAATTCGTCCCAGAGAGTTAAAAAGGATTTTACCGATTTTATTATGCTGGATTATATTTACAGGGACGTTGCGGAAAGAAAGTCGGCAAGCACGTACATTATATTTTCGGGTGACGGCCATTTTTCATCCGTTGCGGCATACCTCAAAAACAAGAGGAAGAAAAAGGTCGTGGTGTACGGAGTGGAAAAGTCCACCAGCAACAGGCTTAAGTCCATTGCTGACGAATGCATACTGATCCCCGGTGTTGAGGCGGAGAAGAATGCTTGCAAAAGGCTGATACTTGCCAGTATTGACTACAATATGTCGAAAAAGGGCAAGGGCGGTTATACTACCTATGGCAAGACCGTCAATATTGTAGCGTACAAAAACGAGCTTGACCGCGACTATGTGTCAGCCATGATGAAAGAGCTGACAGATGACGGCATCATATACAAAAAGGTGACGGTAATAGATAAAACACAGAAGATAACCACCATTGACGTCAACTGGGATGCGGCAATAAAGAACGGTCTTTGGGAGAAAAAGTGACGAAAGGAGATCAACATGAAAACCGACGGATACTCATTTATGGGCAGAAGCGCCGTAAGATTAAAAGAAAGTACAAGAAAATATGCGTTTGAATCCATGCACGGCAAGTACGGCACGGATGCGCTGGAAAATTCCCCGTACGTTGATATTGGATACGTTGAGGGGTTTGAGCAGATGACGCCTGCTGAAAAGCACGATATTGCCATCCGACAGATCGCAAGCAAGGCACCTGTCAGAATTGTGGAGGGCGAGCTTATTGCGGGCGCTGCTACATTGGGGGACGCTATCAGAGCACGTGTGCCTGCGCGCTATAACGGTGAGTGGATAATGTGGTCTGTGAGTCACTTGACGTTGGCGTTTGATAAGGTATTGAGAGTAGGCGTTGACGGCATAGAAAGAGAGTTGGACGATGCCATTGCCCGTGACGGAGAAAACGCCTTTGCAAAAAGCCTGAAGAACACCGTGGAGTCCATGCGTATATGGCACAAGCGGTATCTGGATGCCACCAAGGGCAGGGTGAGGGAAAACCTTGAACAGGTGCCCTTTGGCGTGCCGAAAAGCTTTTACCAGGCGGTGCAGTCGATCTGGTTTACATTTGCATTTACCAGACTTTGCGGAAACTGGCCCGGAATAGGCAGAATAGACCTGATGCTGGGGGAATACCTTAAGAAGGACCTGGCAGACGGGGTGATTACTCTCGACGAGGCAAGGGAGATACTGGCGCATTTTTGGATAAAGGGCTGCGAATGGATAGAAAAGGATACCCCATTGGCAACGGGTGACGCACAGCATTACCAGAACATAGTGCTGGCAGGTGTTGACAGCGACGGCAACGAGGTCACAAACGAGGTAACGTACCTTGTGTTGGATATCGTTGAGGAGCTGGGAATAAGTGACTTCCCCATTTCTATCAGAATAAACAAAAATACTGACCCCAATTTGATAAAGAGAGCCGCAGAGGTGGTAAAGCTGGGCGGCGGAGTTATTGCGTTTTATAATGAGGATCTGATATTGAAGCCCTTGACGGACTACGGCTACCCCCTTGACGTTGCAAGGCGCTTTGCCAATGACGGATGCTGGGAGGTGCAGATACCCGGAGAAACCAATTTTTCATACGTTCCATACGACGTGCTGAGAATTCTGCTGGACAAGGTACTGATGATAGGCAATGCCGAAGCAAGAAAGCGGTTTGATACGTATGATCAGCTGTATGCAGAGTACATACGCCTTGTAAACGCGGAAGCCCAAAGGATAATGGACGACAACAGAAGCTACCGCATTACAACGGACCCTGCAACGGGCGAAAAGCGCTGGCAGGGCGGGGCGGAGAACAGTACGGATGCGGTAGTGTCCTTGTTTGAGGATAGCTGTGTGGACAGGCTGAGGAGCTATTCCGCAGGCGGTACGAACTACACGGTTGTGTCGCCCCATATTGGCGGTGCGCCCGATGCGGCAAACAGTCTTTACGCAATTAAAAAGCTGGTTTATGAGAACAAGATGCTTTCCCTTGACGAGCTTTGCAAAATACTGGAGGACAACTGGGAGGGCAACGAGCTTCTGCGCCAATACGTAAGGAACAAGCTTACGTACTATGGCAACGACAACGACGAGGTGGATAGCATCTATGGGGCGATACTTGACGACTTTGCTGACTTTGTGCTGGAATATAACAGGGAAAACGGAGACATGGTCAAATTTATACCCGGAGTTTCCACATTTGGCAGGCAGATAGATTGGGCACCGTACAGACGTGCAACCCCATTTGGCTACAAGGCGGGAGAGCTGTTGGCGGGCAATGCTTCCCCCACTCCCGGTACGGATATTTCGGGAGCTACGGGTATAATAAGGTCATACTGCAAGGCGGATATGGCAAAGCAGGTGTGCGGTGCGGCGCTGGATATAGTGCTGAATAAGCTTGCAGTCAGCGGTGACGAGGGAGTAAATGCCATTGCTGCCTTGGTAAAGGGCTTTTGCCAATTAGGCGGACATTTTTTGCAGATGGACGTACAGGACGAAAGCGTGCTGCTGGACGCAAGGGAGCATCCGGAAAACTACAAGACGCTGTCTGTCAGAGTTTCTGGCTGGAACGCACGGTTTGTGACTCTTGAAAAAAGATGGCAGGACATGGTGATCGAAAGAACAAAGACGGGTATCTGACGATGGATAATATGATCAACGTGGTCGATATCGAAAGATTTTCCACAAAGGACGGCAAGGGCATACGCACGGTGGTGTTTTTGCAGGGCTGTCCCTTAAGGTGCAGATGGTGCCACAACCCCGAATCCCAGTCGGCGGAGCCTGTGCTGATGTATTCGGCAGGGGAGTGCATCTCCTGCGGTGCCTGCGGCGTCAGCTGTAAGCAGGGCGCTCACGTGTTTGACGGCGGGCATCAGCTTGACAGAACCAAATGCATTTCCTGTGGTGCTTGCGCAAGGGTCTGCTGTACCAATGCGTTAAAGATGTCGTCCCGAGGGATGACGGCGGAGGAAATAATCCGTTTAGTGGAAAGGGACAAGCCTTTTTACGGCGACGAGGGCGGCATGACTCTTTCGGGCGGTGAGCCGTTGATGTATATGGAAGACGCCCTTTGTCTGCTGAGGCTTGCAAGGCAAAGTGGTATCAACGTGACGGTGGAAACCTCGGGAATGTTTTCTCCTACAAAAATGGAGGAGCTGGTAAGCCTTGTGGATACTTTTTACTGGGACGTAAAGGATACCGACACTGCAAGACACAAGCGTAATACGGGCGTGGGCAACGGGGAGATACTTTCAAACCTTATGCTGGCAGACCGCCTTGGCGGGAAAACCGTATTGAGGTGCCTTATGGTAAAAGGGGAAAACCTTGTGGCGGAGCATATTGACGGCATTGCGGAGCTTTACCGCAGTATGGAGAATTGCCTTGGCGTGCATCTTTTGAGCTACCACGCCTACGCAGGCTCAAAGGCGACCCTTATCGGCAGACCACCAAACGGGGACGAAAGGATGATCCCTGCGGATGAGGATATTATGTGGGCAAAAAACAGGCTGGAGGGCCTTGGTGTGCCCGTGTACGTACAAAAATAAGACGAGAAAAGGAGCGCGGTATTATCCTTCGCTCCTTTGTGTTTTGTCAGTCATACTTTATAATTGCGGAAAAGCCTGCGTTTTTCAGCCTTTGAACAAGGGCTGAGGCGTTTTCCTTGGAGGAGAATGCACCGCACTGCACTCTGTAATACTTGGTGTCGCTTTGGCTTTCCTTAAGCCTTTGGGATATGACGTCAAAGATCAGATCAACGTTTTGGATTATCTCCTCGGTGTAGTCCTTTGGTGCTGGCTCCTGCTTTTGGGGCAGGGCGGCGTTTTTGGCAATGGCTGTTGCAATGGCGTTGCCTATGGCGACGGTGTTTTCCTTTATCCATTGCGCCTGCTGGGGGTTGGAGTGGAAGTCCACCTCAATATACGCCCTTGCGCAGATGGGGGAATTCAGCTCAATAAGGGAGTCAAACGCCTTGGAGCGACGCTTGGTGCCCGTAAGACTGCTGACCGTTTCCAAAAGCTCGCCTGCAAGCGCCTTGCCTGCAGCGTCGGTGGAGTGGAAATAGGTCTCCGTGCCCTTGACGGCGGGATCGTTGAATGCGTTTGTGTGGATGGCAACGTAAAAGTTGACCCCCGTGGAGTTTGCGATGGCGGCACGCTTTGCCATGTCGTCATTTTGCTCTGCCATAAGCACCTCGCAGTCGTAATTTGCCAAAAGGTGGTCCCTTGCGGCGTTGGCGATAAGGGTGCATTGCTCGCATTCGTTGGTGTCGCCGTAGGCGCCCACGTTTGCGGTCTGGTTGGATGGAGATAAAAAGATCTTTGTCATAAAATCATTCCTTTCTTGTGGTATCATGATATTATTTTACAACGGGAAAGGTGAATGCTTTTGGAAAAGGGGGATATTTTTTTATACTTGGGGAATGTGTAAATAAATTAAAAATAGTATTGCAATTTTTGTTGATGTTTGATATAATATATTTAACGATAGTTGCTTGAGATGATTGAGTTACAACAATGTGCATGAAGCGACTGATAGTTGCTTTACTGCAAAAATAAAAAAGGAGGAAAATATGAAGAAACTATTTTCTGTTATTTTGAGCTTTTGTATGGCTTTGACGTGGTTATTCAACTCTGTGCCCACAGCGGCAAGAGCTGAGGAAGAGGTGCCGGCTGCTCCCATGGAGCTTTTGGCGGCAAACGAGATCTCCAAGTACATAGATTACAGCTCGGCTGTGG
>JAGBHJ010000124.1 GCA_017935525.1 Clostridia bacterium
CAATATTCGTTACGTTCTTCTTTTTCTTTGCTCTGTTTTGCTTTTTCAGAGTGCTGATGAGAAATCCGTACGTACCCATATTCCTGTGCCTGTTCTTCCACAGTCTGTTTTATTCGTTGACAAAAAACATACAGTATGGTGAGGCGGATCTGATGCTGTCGCTGGTAAACCCCTATATGTCAGCCTACCTTTTGAGCGATACCATGTGCGATAAGATCGCTACCCAACATGAGCAATTTGCTCTACTGATGAACGGATGGACGAACAACCGAATAATGTTTTTTGCCATTGGCGTTATGCTGATGATAATAACCTGGCTGCTGCTCCGCAAGGAGACCTTGCACAAGGGCTTTGGTGACTAAAGAGATAAGTTTTCAAACGGAAAGGATATAATATAATGATTGAAATAAGAGAAGTTACAAAAATATACCCCATGGGTAAGAAAAAGGCGTTGGATAACGTAAGCTTTGATATTCCCAACGGAATATTCGGCCTTATCGGCAGAAACGGCGCAGGAAAGACCACTCTGATGAGAATTATTGCCACGGTAATGGACCAGACGGGTGGTGCGATATATTTTGACGGCAAGGAGCTTAAGGCAAACAGGGACGAATTCAGAAAGTCCCTTGGATACCTGCCCCAGAGCACAAAGCTTATGCCCAGACTGAATATTGTGGAGTTTTTGGACTATATCTGCATTATGAAGGGTGTAAAGGACAAGAAAGAGAGAAAGGAAAAGATCGCAGAGGCAATTGAGACCGTTGGCCTTGTGGGGGAGGAGAAAAAGAAGCTTGGTAATTACTCGGGTGGTATGCTCCGCAGAGCAGGAATTGCTCAGGCACTTATTGAGGACCCCAAGGTACTTATTATTGACGAGCCTACAACAGGTCTTGACCCCGAGGAAAGACTGTACTTCCTCAATCTGCTTTCAAGGATCGCAATGGAGAGAACTATTATCTTCTCCACCCATATTACTGCCGATATCGAAAACCTGTGCAGAAATATCTGTATTCTGGAGCAGGGCAAGGTAAAATACACGGGTGATAAGGACGACTTTATCGACGGCATCCGAGGCAGGCTCTGGGAAATTGAGGGCACGGCGGAGGACGAAGCCAAGCTGAGGCAGGAGGCAATAGTAACGTCAGTTTCATACGTAGACGGCAATGCAAAGGTGCGTTACGTGGCGGATGAGGCGTATGGCGACTCCGTTGAGGTAAAGCCCACTCTTGAGGATGCATACATCCATGCTCTGGGCGGCGTAAAGAGATAACAAGGAAACCCAAAACCAATAATACTGACAAAGCACAGTCTGCGGCAGAGAATACTTTTGCTGCAGACTGCGTTTTTATTTGTATGGGCTTGAAATCAGCGGCCTGTTGTGGTAAAATATTGTGTGGACGGCAACAGCCGTAGAAAGAGTGAAGTATGAGAGATATAAAAATTACAGACGTAAGGGCGGTGCCGGGCGACAGCGCGTTTTTGCTGGATGATGGCAAAACGACTATAATGTACGATTCGGGCTTTGCCTTTACCGGGTACCGTGTTGCGGAGAATATAAGCAATATCCTTGGAGAAAGGGAGCTGGACTACGTGTTTTTGACACATTCCCACTACGACCACGCCTTGGGCTCGGTATACGCAAAAAGGCGTTGGCAGAATGCCAAGGTGGTGGCGGGGGACTACGCCACGAGGATATTTGCAAAGCCTACCGCAAGGGCGGTAATGCGGGATCTGGACGGGAAATTTGCCCAGCAATGCGGGGTCAATGAGTACGAGGATCTGATAGACGAGCTTTGTGTTGATATTGAGGTCAAGGACGGGGATATCATCAATGCGGGGGATATGAAAATACGCGCCGTTGCCCTGCCTGGGCACACAAAATGCTCCGTTGGGTATTACATCAAGGAAAACAAGCTGCTTTTGGGCACGGAGACCATAGGCGTTTACGGAGGCGATAAGGGCGTTGTGGTGCCCTCGTATCTGATAGGGTACAACACCGCACTGGAATCCATCAGGCGGATAAAGCTGATGGATATTGACAATATACTGGTGCCTCATTATGGGCTTTTGTCAAAGAGCGAAACTGCGGATTACCTTGCCGTGGCAGAGGAAAGTGCTGTTTCCACAGCGGAGGACATTGCCTCAATATTGAGGGCGGGCGGTAGCGACGGGGATGCCTTCGAATATTTTAAGAACAGATTTTACCACGGATATATCCGAAGTATTTACCCCATTGACGCCATGACGCTAAACACAAGCATTATGATAAAGCTGATAAGAAAAGAGATTTTGGGACAGGAGATATGATATGGCAAATATAATAAGGATGGCAGAGGAACACAGAGAATGCGTGCTGGATATGATGAGGGTGTTTTACACATCCCCTGCGGTATTTACAGACGGCTCCGAGGAGATATACAAAAATGACGCTGAGCATTGTATAAGTGACGATCCCTTTGTGGAGGGATACGTCTTTGAGGAGGATGGAAGTATCGTTGGCTACGCAATGCTGGCAAAGAGCTTTTCCACGGAATTCGGCAGAAGATGCATATGGATAGAGGACCTTTATTTGCTTCCCCAATGCAGGGGCAAGGGTATAGGCTCGGAGTTTTTCCGCTTTGTGGAGGAAAAATATCCCGATGCAATACTGCGCCTTGAGGTGGAGGAAGAAAACGCCTCTGCCGTACACACGTACAAAAAGAACGGCTTTGACGTTTTGCCATACATGGAAATGAAGAAGATACTGTAATGAGGTATTCCCACATAGTACGAGGCGTTTTTGTTGACCGCCCAAACAGATTTATTGCAAACGTTGAGGTAGCCGGCGAGGTCTCTGTTTGCCATGTTAAGAACACGGGCAGATGCAGGGAGCTTTTGATAAAGGGCGTGACCGTGGTGCTGGAAGCATCCAAAAACCCTTTGAGAAAAACAAAATATGACCTTGTGGCAGTTTATAAGGGAGATAAGCTTATAAACATAGACAGCCAGGCGCCAAATGCAGTTTTTGGCGAGTGGGCAAGGACAAGCGGTTTTTTTGGAGAAGCCCCCACCGTAAGGGCGGAGCAGACCTACGGAAGCTCCAGGTTTGATTATTATGTGGAGCATGACGGCAGGCGCGCTTACGTTGAGGTAAAGGGGGTTACCCTGGAGCAGGACGGCGTGGTGATGTTCCCCGATGCGCCTACCGAAAGGGGCGTAAAGCACATAAACGAGCTGATAAAGGCAAAAAAGGACGGGTTTGATGCGTATCTTTTCTTTGTGGTGCAGATGGAGGAGTGCAGATACTTTACTCCAAACAGAGTCACCCACAGAGCGCTGGCAGATGCACTTTGTGAAGCACGCAGAGAGGGTGTTGACATCCGTGCGTATTGCTGTAACGTCAGCGAGGATGGGATGACGATCAAAGATCCCGTGGACGTTGTGCTGTGATGAACGGGGAATGACAAAATATGTCTGCTTTTGTGGAGAAAACGGCTTGAATTATAAGTGGATATGTGATATTATATTCTATATTATTATGGATAATGGGAGAGTGCTATGAAGAATAATTCATTTAATTACGGAAGCGTTCTTAAGGTGACAAGGTATGACACCATGGAGGATATAGAAAGAAATTTCAGTCTGATGCACGACTGCGGAATGGATACGGTGGTAATTTGGCCGGCGTCCTTCTGGTGGGAGGAAAAGAAGGAGGGTTATCCCTTTAATACGGGCAAGGAGATCCTGAAGATAGCGGAAAAATACGAGATAAAGGTAATTATGGAGCTGGCAGGTCAGCATACGTCCTTTGAGTATATGCCCGACTTTATGCTGAAAAAGGAATACCATCCCGTGGACCAGTACGGCCACCGCGAGATAGGTCAGGACAGCTTTGGCTTTATGAATTATTTCCATCCCGAGGTAAACGAGATCATATGCCAACACTACAAAAACGCAGCTGCTGCTTATAAGGAATACCCTGCGCTTATAGGGTATGACGTGTTCAACGAAACCATGTTCAGATCCTTTGATAAGTACACAATGGAGGAATTCCGCACGTGGCTTAAGGAAAAGTACGGCACGATAGAAAAGCTCAACGAGGTCTGGGACAGGACTTACAGTCAATGGAGCCAGATTGAGTACGAGGAATGGAAGTGGATGAGCATCATGCCCGTGGCGGATTTTGGTGCGTTCAAGAATGCGTCCATAGGCAGGTTTATGAGGAATTGGTGTGACGTCATCAGAAGCGTTGATACGGAGCATTTCCTCATTGCGGATAATATCCACGCAACTGCAACTCCAATGGGTGACTACGAGCGCCCACAGGATGATTTTGACTTAAAGAACGTGGTGGATGAGATCGGTATGTCATTCTACCCCAAGCAGATGAGGTCCACAACGGAAACGCAGTTAAGGCACGAGGTGTTTGATGCATTTTATGCCGCATCAAAAAGAGAGGGCTTTTTTATCTCCGAGATGCAGACCCACGTGCAGGCACTCCACAACCCCACCACCTGCGTGCGTCCCTACGAGCTTAAGCGCTGGTGCATGGAGGCATATGCCGCAGGTATAAAGGGTCTTATCTATTGGATGTGGCGCCCATTTGATAAGGGATTGCAGACAATGGGCAGAGGTCTGGTTGACCATAGAGACCGTCCGACTGAAAGGTATGACGCGGCTAAGGAAATGTCCCGTACCTTTGAGAAGTACGGCACGCTTACCCCAGTAAGAGGTAAGGTGGCGGTGCTGTATGACTCCGTGTGTGAGGATCTCCACAGAGTAGTAACAAAAACATACGGTCTTGACAGAACGATATATAACTCCTCCCTTTATGGCGCATACAAGGCGTTGTTTGACAATAACGTAAAGTGCGACGTCATAACCTTGGGCGAGGTAAACGAATACAAGGCAGTCATACTCAGCAACCAGCTGGTTATGGACGAGGCAAGGTCAAAGGTGCTGACGGAATACGTCAGAAACGGCGGCGTGCTTATAGTTGACGGCAGATTTGGCGTTACGGATGCGGAGTCCCGTGTAAATAAGGACTTGCCCGGTGGTCTTATGAATAAGCTCTGCGGTACGGATTTTTACGATCTTGATTATGAGGGGCTTGATTTTGACTACGACGGCATAAGAGTGGACGGATACTACTCCAGAGATCTGGTATACCATACGGACGGCCAGTGCCTTGCAAGCTTTGACGACGGCAAGTGCGCTGTAAACAGCGTCAAGTACGGCAAGGGTGAGGTCATCACCATTGGCACATACCTTTGGTACGGCTATGCAAAGGAGCCAAAGGAGAGCGTTTGCAGATTTGCGAGAAAGCTTGTTGACAGGTACGACCTGGCATTCGTTGAGGCGGAGGGAGACGTTTCCGTCAAGGTCAGCCAAAATGATGATAATTATCTGATATTCGTATTCAATTATACGGATAAGGATCAGCAGGCAAGCGTCAAGGTCAATATTGACGGCAAGCAGTACGAGGAAAGCCTTGTTGTGGAGGCAAACGGCGTTGCCATTGTGGAAAAGGCAAAGTAATGAGCAAAAGGGTGTTGCGACAGCTGCCGACCTTTGCGGCAAGGACTTACAAGGGCGGCGGTGTGCTCCGCAGATTTGTGGGGCAGGAGCCATTTGAGGACGATTTTTATCCGGAGGATTGGATATCGTCCTTTACAGAGGCAAAAAACAGAAATTACGTGCCCAACGAGGGTATTTCCCGTGTGCTTGTTGACGGCGAGGAAAGGCTCATCACCCAAGTGGTGACAGCGGAGGACTTTGGCCCGGGCAGGGAAAACAGCGGTGTGCTTATTAAGTTGCTTGATTCTGCGGAGAGGCTGGGCATACAGGTCCACCCTACAAAGGAGTACGCAAAGAGGATATTTGATGCCGACTACGGCAAGACGGAATGCTGGTACATCCTGGGCAAAAGGGATGAGTTCGCCTGTGTGTATCTTGGCTTTAAGGAGCACGTGACGAGGGAATACTGGCGTGAGCTTTTTCAAAAGCAGGATATTGACGGTATGCTCAACTGTCTGCACAGACTCAACGTGAGCCCGGGTGAAGTAATACTTGTGTCCGGGGGCACGCCCCATGCCATCGGCGCAGGGTGCTTTATGATAGAGATCCAGGAGCCGTCGGACTATACCATGAGGGTGGAAAAGGTCACCGTGGCAGGGGAGGTGCTGACGCCTCAGCAAATACACTACGGCGCAGGGGAGGAGGCAATGCTGGATTGCTTTGACTACACGCCAATGAGTGAGGATGAGCTTCGCCGCCGATTTGTGTTAAAGCCTTCCATGGGGAAAAACGGGGAGCAAAGGCTTGTGACGTATGATGATACGCCTTGCTTTGCGTTAAGTCTTGTTGACAAGGTGGACTATAACGACGAGCCGCAAAGCTTTGTGACGCTGGTGGCACTTGCAGATGGCGGTGTGCTTGAATGTGGCGGCAATACAGAGGAATTAAAGAGGGGAGATAGATTTTTTGTTCCTGCAGGGGCGGAATATACCCTAAAGGGAGCAAAGGCGGTTATTTGCTATCCTCCCAAGAAGGGATAAATATGAACGAAAGACAAAAACTGTACGAAAGAGCAAGGCAGACCTACGTAAACCTGCTCAACAGAATGGCGTTGAGGTATGATGACAGCTACCAATACGTGATCAGCGACAGAGTAAGCTACGAATGTACAAAGATAGAGGATATATTCCGTCCCATGTGGGGTATTGCCCCATTTTTGAAGGATGAAAGCCTTGTGGTGACTGTTGACGGCGAAAAAATGAGTGCCGCCGCTTTTATCAATAAAATAATGCTGGAGGGTACTTCCCCCGACAGTCCAAAGCGATTTGACAGAAACGTTACAAAGGAAACCACGACGAATTTTGCCAATCAGTCCGTTACGGAGATCGCGGCATACCTTTGCGCGGTGTATTTTGCAAGGGAACAGCTGTGGGACGTGCTTACAAAGGCGGAGCAGGATACCATTTCCACTTGGGTGTTAAAGTGGGTGTTTGAGGCTATAAGGGACTCTTGGCAGAATAACCACTACTGGTACCCCATATACTGCATAGAAATTCTCACACAGCTGGGCTACGATTGCTCCGAGGTGGACAAAGAGGTGCAGGCAGGCTATGATTTTTTGGAGACTCTTTACTACGCCAATGGCTGGTACAGCGACGGTGAGCTTGGCAGATTTGACTATTACGAGGCGTGGGCGCACCATACCTATACCTTGCTATGGATACTGATAGCAAATAAAAACAGACCTGATTATGAGGCAAAAAGTGCCGTCTACAGAAAGAGAAGCGAGGAATACCTTAAATACTTTGCCCACTATTTTGACAGCGACGGCGGTATGGCGGCATACGGCAGGTCAATTGGATACAGATTTGCGGCAGTTGCACCCTTTGCCCTTGCGGTAATGACGGGCTGCGACATCGACCCGGGGCTCTGCAAGTCAATAGTTCTCAAAAATATCAATTATTTCTACGACAACAGCATCCCCACGGAGGACGGATGCTTCCCTGTGGGATACCTCTATTCCACTCCGGGCTTTGGCGAGGGCTATGCCTCCGACGGCGCAATAAGCTGTTACACGGAGGGCTTCCTTTGCTTTTTAGCAGGAGAGGATGAGCCTCTCTGGACGGCGGAGTGCTCAAAGCTCCCCATCGAAGAAGGCAATTACATCCTGCGCAACACTTTGGAGGAGCTGCAGACGATGATTGCAGGGGATGACAAGAAAAACGGCGTTACCCTGTACAACAATGCTCTGCACTATTATCAGAACGAATGCTTTGGCCACAGGTTTAACGATATGGCTGGGGCTTATTCCAAGTTTGCGTATAATTCTCGCTCGGGCTTTGGCTTGTCCGTGGCTGACCTTGTGTCATCGGATAATATGATATCACTTTATTCACCCGACGGTACCATGGTGTCCCACAGAAAGAGGATACTTGACGGGCAGATAGTTGACGGTGTTATGATATCAAGGCATATTCCTTTCTCAAATGATCCGGGAACTTATATCAAAACGTGGCTCATTCCTTTGGCTGACGGCTGGCACGCAAGAATACAGAAGGTGGTGCTGGCGCAGTCGTACAAGGTCAACGAGGGTGGCTTTGCCATTGGCGTAAGGGACGACAGCTACAAGATGAATAACAACGTTCTGACATATAAGAACTACATCAGCAAGGTGGAAACCGTTGCGACCTGCGATTTTTATTATATAATCGCTACCACACAGCCGGGAATGCACCTTTTGAGCCCCCAGGCGCTTTATCCTGCGTATATGACAAAGGATCTTGACAAGGGTGAGTATATATTTGCCAGCGCCTTTTACTTTACAACGGACGGCAAGGAGGAAAAGTCCCCCGAGATCGTAATTGACGGCAATACCGTTACAGTAAAGCAGGGTGACAACGTAAGGGTTATAAACGTTTTGTGAGGTGAGGATGATGGCAAAAATAGGACTTATTCAGGTTATACAGCGCCCCGAGGATAAATACGAGGAGCGTACGCAGATGCTGTACGATATGGCGGTAAAATGCTTTGAGGACGGGGCAGACCTGGTATTTTTTCCCGAGGAATTTCAGCACGTGCCGAACGGTGACCTTGTAAAGGATTATGATGCAATATCCAAGGTTGCCGCAGAGTGGAAGGCAAGGTGCAGCGAGCTTGCAAAAAGGTACCACGCATACCTTGTGCCGTGGGATTACGAAACTACTGACGGCAAGGTGTACAACAGCTCCTACATACTGGACAGAAACGGACAGGAGATCGGCCGATATCGCAAGGTGCACACCACCCCAAACGAGGCTGCAAAGGGCGTTTTGTCGGGGGAGGATTACCCTGTGTTTGACCTTGATATTGGCAAGGTTGGCATTATGATATGCTGGGATAATTATTTCCCCGAGTCTGCCAGATGCCTTGCGAATAACGGCGCACAGCTTATACTGTACCCCCTCTATGGGGATACCCTTAATCCCCAGTGGGAGATAAAGCTCCGCGCAAGGGCTATCGACAACGTGGTGCATATTGCATCATCCCAGATCGATACCTACCACAGGGCGGCGTTTACGGGTGTGGTGGCGCCCGATGGCGAGATAACGGAAAGACTGACGGAGGCACCTTCGTATAAGGTGGTTGAGATAGAGCTTGACAAGCCGTGGGTGACTTATACCTCGGGCAGTAAGGATTTCCCTGAAAACATAAAGCTGATGGTGGAAAGATCCCGAAACCCCAAGGCGTACGGCGCTGTGATGAAGGAGCCGGAAATACACTCCTGGGATGAGATATATCTGGACAAGGTGCCGCCCATGGGCTGACAGAAAATATGATATTATCGCAGACTCTGCATTTTGTTGCGGGGTCTGCTGTTTTATGCCCGCAGAAAAGGGGCAGCAGGCTTTATTTCCAAGTTTTTACGCAAAAAACCATTGATTTTTTGGAATTTTGTGATATAATATTATATGCATAAAATAAAATGACCGAGGTATCGATTATCGATCGGGAATGCCCCAAAATGGCGTTGCTCGGTTTGTAAAATATTACTTTTTTTGGAGGAGATCATGGATAACAGACTCAGTTTTGATTACAACTATCTCATGAGCGATTTTGTGAAGGACGGTATCACAAAGGAAGAACTGGCAGGCTACGAAAAGAAGGTAGCCCAGATCTGCGACGTTCTTGACGCAAAGAGAAAGGACGGCATCAACACTCTTACAGCGTGGATGGACCTTCCCTACTCTCAGGACGCTATCGTTGAGGACATCCTCAGCACAGCGGACGCAATAAAGGCAAAGTTTGATAATTTTGTAGTGTTGGGCATTGGCGGCTCCGCATTGGGCCCCATAGCAGTACAGCAGGCACTCAATCACATTTATTACAACGACCTTTCCAAGGAGGCAAGAAACGGTTGCCCTCGTCTTTACGTTATAGACAACGTTGACCCAGAGAGAATGGAAGCTCTCTTTGACGTTATCGATATCGAAAAGACAATGTTCAACGTTATTACAAAGTCAGGCAGCACGTCCGAAACAATGTCACAGTACCTTTTGGCAAGAGACCTGCTGAAGGCTAAGCTTGGTGACAAGTACATAGAGAACATCATTGTTACAACTGACGAGGTCAAGGGTAACCTTGCAAAGATCTGTAAGGATGAGCCCTTCAAGAAGTTCATCGTTCCGGATGGCGTTGGCGGCAGATTTTCCGAGCTTTGCCCCGTTGGCTTGCTCCCCGCTGCAGTTTGCGGCATAGACATCAAGGCTATGCTCCAGGGCGCAGCTATTATGGACGAGATCTGTAAGGAAAAGAATCTTTACAAGAACCCCGCTGCTATGTTTGCTGTTCAGCAGATCATCGCTATGGGCAAGGGCAAGAACATTTCCGTTATGCTGCCTTACGCAGACTCCCTTAAGTACATTGCTGACTGGTATGCACAGCTTTGGGCAGAGAGCCTTGGCAAAAAGTACGACAACGACGGCGTTATCGTAAACAAGGGTCAGACACCTGTTAAGTCCATCGGTGTTACGGACCAGCACTCACAGGTACAGCTCTACACAGAGGGTCCCTCCGATAAGGTCATCACTTTTATTGGTGTAGAGAATTACAGAGCAAGCGTTGAGATCCCCGGCGGATACGACGATATTCCTTCTTTGTCATTCCTTAAGGGTCACACGTTCAACGAGCTCATTCTTTCCGAGCAGTACGCAACTGAGTACGCTATCAACGCTGCACAGAAGTGGACAAGATCCATCACGCTTTCCAAGGTAAATGCCAATACATTGGGTCAGCTGCTTTACTTCTTTGAGATGGAAACAGCATTTGCAGGCGAGCTGATGAACATCAATACATACGACCAGCCCGGCGTTGAGGAAGGTAAGAACGCAACGTATGCACTTATGGGCAGAGCAGGCTACGAGGCAAAGAAGGCTGAGCTTGACAGCAAGCAGCCCAAGAAGGCAGAGTTTGTTATTGGCTGATATGAGGCTGATATTGGCATCTGCGTCACCAAGGCGCAGAGAATTGCTCAGCGGCATGGGTGCAGAGTATGAGATACTGGTGCCCGAGCTTGATGAGCGCAAGTTTATTGAACAAGAGCTTCTGCGGAGGGATATCTCTCCGCAGGAGCAGACCGTACTTTTGGCAGGGCAAAAGGCGTTAAGGGCTCTTGAGGAGCTCGATGAAAAGCAGGATGCCGTTGTGCTGGGAGTGGATACGTCCGTTGTGGTGGATGACGTTATTTTGGGCAAGCCAAAGGATGAGGACGATGCCGTTGAGATGCTCATGATGCTTTCGGGCAGAGCACATAAGGTGGTTTCGGGCTTTGCGTTGGTGTCAGGCGACGGCAGACGGATAATGGACTACGAGGAGACCGCTGTTTTTATGCGGGCATTTACGGAGGACGAGGCAAGGCGTTACGTAAAGAGCGAGTACGTGCTGGACAAGGCGGGTGCTTATGCCATTCAGGGTAAGGCGGCTATGTTTGTGGAAAAAATAGACGGCTGTTACTTTAACGTGGTGGGCTTGCCTGTATTCAGGGTTGCAAATTCGTTGAGTCAGTTTGGTATAGAGCTGATTTGATTTTATATATGCGAAAGGGTGTTTTTGTGGAAAACAATGATATAAAGCTTAAGGGCACCAAGGACGGCGTAGATATTTATCTTGACAGCCGCCTGGAAAGCAGCGAGCTGTTCAGAACGTATAAGGAATTTCTTGAGGGCAAGGCGGATTTTTTTAAGGGCTCAAGGGTCAATATCGTCAAGTTGGTGGGAAATTATTTCAGCGAAGAACAAAAGGATGAATTGGAGAAGATAACAAGGGCGGGGGTTGACTGCATAAAGGTGGACTTTATGACCATGGAGGATTTCAGAAGCCACCCCTTTGTAAGAAAAGAAAAGGAAGAGCCTGTAAGGCGCCGCAGAAGAAGAAACGAGCCTGAGGTACCTCAAAAGGCAAGCCACAAGGAAGTGGATATCCCTACAAGGTACGTTGAGGGTACTATCAGAAGCGGTGATACAGTTGAGTACG
>JAGBHJ010000125.1 GCA_017935525.1 Clostridia bacterium
CATACGGCGCACGGCAAGACTTAAGCCCATAAGCCTTACCCAAACAAGACCCTTCCCCGGCTTTCCTACGGACCTTCAGCCCCAGCTGATGGCAACCCTTGCTCTGGCAAACGGCAAATCCGTGATACGGGAAAACATATACGAAAGCAGATTTAAGGCCGCATTCTCTCTGTGCGATATGGGTGCCCACATAAGCATCAAGGTGCCCGACTCTCAGGACAGCTACGCCGTTATTCGCGGTGTAAACCGACTTTGCGGCACACACATTTACGGCACAGACCTCAGGTGTAACGCCGCCCTTGTGATCGCAGGGCTTGCGGCAGAGGGTACAACGGTGCTTCACAAGGCACAGTTTATTGACAGAGGCTACGAAGACATTACCGCCGCCTTCAGACAGCTGGGGGCTGATATAACAAGGTCAACGTAACGGCTCAGTACCGCAGATCGGTACCCTCGAGGGCGTTGATCATACCACAAAGGAGAACTCAACATGAAATCCAGAATAACATTGATAGTAATTATAGCCACCATTACCGTGATCCTTTTGGGCGCAGGGCTCATCAACGGCAAATTCTTTAAGGTAAAGACGGTAGACGTGGTTGCAGAGGGTATAACGGAATTTGAGGAGTCGCAGGTAAAGAACATTGCCAAGGTCACCCTTGGGCAGAGCATATTCTCTGTGGATAAGGATAAGATCGTAAACAGCATAAACGCATCGGGCACGTTCCATGCCGAGGACGTCGTTATTCTGTATCCCTCAACAGTCAAGATAATCGTGGAAAAGCGTATCCCCTACGCCATTATTGAGTCGGACTCCGGCTATATTCTTATCGACAGCGATTGCAACATGATCGACATCGTACAGTCCACAGCAAAATACGATCTGCCCATTTTTACGGGCATTAGAATATCCCGTTACGCATTTGGCGAGTCAGTGGAAACAAAGGACCCCTACCAGCGCAGTCTGATACTGGCGGTGATAGATTCCCTCTACTCCAACGCAACCGTGGACATGATAAGCACAGTTTCTTTGGAGAGCCAGTCAAGCATTTACCTCATTGCATCCAACGGCAAGAGGATCGACCTTAACGAGGCAGCGGATATCCCCGCAAAGCTCAGCCACCTGGCGCTGGATGAGCTGAAAAACGCCATATTCAGCCAAGAAAACAACACCATCACACTTTATAAAAACAGCTTTGTTATATCCTGATGAGAAAGGAGCACGGCATGAAAATAGTATTGACAGGCGGTGGCACCGCAGGGCACGTCAGCGGAAATATGGCTCTTGTGCCCCACTTAAAAAAGCAAGGCTTTGACATTGAGTACATCGGATCCGTCAACGGAATGGAAAAGGACATCGTGGCAAAGGATCCCGACATCATTTATCACGGCATACCATCCGGCGGCTTGAACAGATATTTTACGTGGAGGAACTTCAGAAACGTTTTCCGTGTCGCCAGAGGCATTTCCGCCGCATCACGGCTTATAAAGCAGATCAAGCCTAACGTGGTATTCTCCAAGGGCGGCTTTGTTACCGTGCCCGTGGTTATCGCCGCACACAGGAACAATATCCCCGTGCTGATACACGAATCCGACATCACTCCCGGGCTGGCAAACAAGATCGCATCAAAATTCGCAGACAAGGTCTGCACCACATTCCCCGAAACCGTGGGCTACTTCCCCCAGGGCAAGGCATTCTGCACAGGCTCCCCCATCCGAGGTGAGATCTACCTGGGAAACAAGCAGACAGGGCTGAAGCTCTGCGGATTTGAGGACGAAAAGCCCTGCATAATCGTCATGGGCGGCAGTACGGGCGCCGCTGCCGTAAACAAGCTTGTGTGGGACTCTCTTGACGCCCTTTTGCCAAGGTTTAACGTAATACATATATGCGGCAAGGACGGCTGTGACCCCAAATACGACGGCATCAAGGGCTATAAGCAGTTTGGCTACGTTACCGACCAGCTCTGCCACCTGCTGGAGCTTTCCGACGTGGCAATTTCCAGATCAGGCTCAAACGCCATATTTGAATTTCTCGCCATGGCAAAGCCCATGGTGCTCATCCCCCTGCCCAAGGACGTCAGCCGAGGCGATCAGGTGGTAAACGCCCAGTCTTTCCAGAAGCAAGGCTTTGCAGTTGCCTGTGACCAGTACACCCTCACCCCCGAGGAGCTGACAAAGCAGGTAAACGACATTTACGACAGACGCGCCGAGATCAAGGCAAGCATGAACAGCACGGGGCTTCTCAACGGCACGGATAATATAATGGAAATGATATTGAAGGCCGTGGGGAAGTAAGAAAAAAAGATAGAATGACCCCCTCCGGTGGATACCATCGGAGGGGGTTGCTGTTTGCGCTTTTTCAATTCTATATTACAGGACAGGGACTATCACTCTGTCACGGGAATATTTACTCCTGTAACCTTATATCCGTATATGTAGTCAGGAATGTGCAATTCTGTATCCGTGCATGTTCCCATTCCAACAACGGTACAGGTTATGCCGTCATCGTTGACTACGTATTCCAAACCTCTTGATACTGGTGTGGCAATTAGACTAGTATTCGCAGTGCTATCAAAGTGTACATTTATATCCGTTCCATGAAGTGCATTACACGGTTCCATAAACGTCAACGAAACTGCATTCCAATCATCTTGTAATGTTTCCCACTCAGTAATTGTACCACCGAAGTACAAATCTGTCATTTTCTCGCAACCACTAAACGGTAACAACCCCATAGACGTTATACTATTAGGTACATATATTACTACAATACCAGAGCCGCTAAATGCTAAATTGCCAATATACTCGACAGAATTAGGTATAGTCAAATTCGATAACCTATCACAGTTATCAAACATACCACCACTAATACTCTTTAGTGATTTGGAGAGTTTTATTTCTTTGATTAAGCTATATGCAAATGCATTATCACCGATGTATTCAACACTGTCAGGTATTTCTATTTTCTCTATTGCTGACATATAAAATACTTCATTACCAATCTTTTTCAAGCTGTTAGGAAGCGACACATTCTTCAAAGATGCTGTGCCATAGAATAACTCATTACCAAGTTCAACGATACCAGTAGGTACATATACGTATGTCAAATTAAACTTGAAATCATTTTCATTATCCAATGACTTTACAACTGTAACCTTATATCCATCTATATACTCCGGAATATACAATTCCACATCAGTACACGTACCCATACCGGTTATCGTACACGAGTTGCCATCCGCATTAACTTCA
>JAGBHJ010000010.1 GCA_017935525.1 Clostridia bacterium
CGTGGGATGCCATTGCATCAAATTTTATCTTATAATTGTCATTATCGCCCGAAGTATTGTGCTTTGACATGATCTTATACGCCATTGTGCCCGTATATGCCTCTTGTATCTGCGCATCGTTTACGGGTGCGTGGCCCATGCATGCAAGGATATTATTTACAGATGCAGTATCGTCCGCATTGCAAAACACTTTTCCGTCAATAAGGGCAAATTTACCGTTTAATACCTTCACTTTTTTCTATTCTCCAATCATACAGAAATATGTAATATTATACACTATTTATTCAAAAAAATCAACTGATATTTATGGGCTGACCCTGTGGAATATCTCATCAGCTCTTTGGCTTATGAGGCTTCGCTCGTTTTCATCCGCCGTGGTAACTTTCTTTACAGCAGGGCGTCCCCACACGTCAAACATCCACGGCCCTATCCATCGGCAATAGCCCGTTGGCTCAAAGCAGCCCTTAAGTATGGAAAGGCACGCCTTTTTTGGCTTCATAAATATCACCTTCATAGGATGCTTTATCACCGCAAATATCAGCTTGGGGTAATGGGCGGTAATATTGGTAAAGCTGATACCCGGGTGGACAATGGCAAGGCTTGCGGAGCTCTCGTCCTTAAAAAGCTCCCACAGCGCGTACATCAGGTATCTCTTTGCATTGCCGTAGACCCTTGACGCCCTTGCTCTTGTGGAAAAATCCACATCATCCTCATCCGCCTTGGAATAATCGTGAGCAATGCTGCCAACCGCCACAGCTCTGCCGCCCCTTGCCCTCAGCACGGGCAAAAGGGTACGGATAATGTAATACGGGGACACAAAATTGATCTGAAACACGTTGTCGTATCCCGTGGAGCATATTTTCCTGGGTATGCTGTAAGCCCCCGCATTGTGGATAAAAATATCAATGGGCATAGCGGCAAGCTCTTGAGTAAGGCAGATCACCGACTCCATATCCTCAAGGTCAACGGTGATGCAGTCAACCTTAACGCCGTATTCCGCCACCAGCTCATCACGAAATTCGGAGGACCTTGTATAATTCCTGTCCAGCAAAATAAGAGAGGCTCCCAACTCTGCCAGATATCGGCAAAGCTCATTTCCCAAGCCTCCCGTAGTGCCCGTCACCGCAACTGTCTTGCCCACAAGTGACGAGGTGTTATTCTTCAGCCATTTTTTAACGTTCATAGCAAATATTCCGGCAATACCGCTTTCTCCTTTGAGAGCATCCATTCATAAACGGCTCTGTTGGCATAAACTATGTTCCACATAGTGTGTTCCTCCTTGGGGTAGATAGTCAACCTTGCGTCACTGCAGCCTGTTTCCCGTGCGCTTTTTATCATTCTTTCGGGCTCGTTAATAATTGACGATGCATTCTCGTGACGTTCTGCATCAAGCTTTGTCGTGCGATTCTTTATTAAGTTATTTAATCCGTCAACGTATTCACATCTCGCAGATTCCCATGCTTTGTTTTCTTCTCTGTATTGCATATTAACTCCACTATCATTCAAAATGAGGTGCAAGGATTTTATTAACATTGTCGATAAAATCGTTACAATTATATCTTCTGCCCAATTTTGATGAATAGTCGAAGCCAACCTCATATAACCAAGGACCGTCATAGCCAATTTCCTTCAACGTTTCAATCAGTCGATCCCAATCAATCAAGCCTTCACCCGGCATCCAATGTCTTTCGCGAATAAAATCGTAATCAGATATATGTGTTGTTACAATTTTTTTACCGAATTTTCGAATAAAGTCCGATGAATCATTTCTAAAAATATGGTTGACGTCAAGGCATACCTTGAGCTTATCATTCACTCCCAGTAGCTCCGAAATCTCATCTATATCTCTACCTATACAGCCCCTTGGAAGTATCTCAACGGCAATTACAGAGCTGAATTCAGCCGCATACTCTGCAAGAAGGTTCAACATTTTCTTAGCCGTCTTTAACCTTTTAAGCCTTGCCTCACTCGTCTCATTATCTTCATCAGAGCCTGCATGTGCCACAAAACGGTGTATTCCTGATTCAGACGCTTTTTTTATAACGTCCGTCAGAGTTTTTAATGTATAGTCAAAAACAGATTCATCTGCTATATCAGCACGATCACACGGAAAATGTGCAGATATTATCTCAACACCATATTTATCAGAAAGCTCCTTATATTCTGCAAAGCTCAATGGCAAAGGCTCCCATTCCGACAATACAAGCTCCATTGCCTTAATACCTGCAGCGGCGTATTGCTTAAATAATTCTTCGTTAACTTCCTTCTTCTTTGTAGAGAGTCCTATTTTATACATATTATCTCCCTTTTGGGCACGTGTAAAACTCACCCGTATTCTTATGCTGCAACAACCAACTGTACACCTCGGGGTTTGAGTAAACTTCATTCCATATTCCGTGACCCTTACCCTCAAAAATAGTTAATTTTGCATCATTTCCGCCTGCAGCCTTTATAGCATTTACCATGTTTATAGATTCCGATGCAAAGACCGCATCATCCAGCTCGCCGTGAAATGCCCATATGCCCATGTCCTTAAGATTTCCTGCATTCCAATACGCACCAGCACCGCAAATAGGCACTATCGCCGCAAAATATTCGTGAAGGCTCATGCCGATCTGCCAGGTAGCATATCCACCCATACTTGTGCCCATGGCGTATATGCGCTTGGGCTCAACAAAGCTTTGCTCTGCCAACCACAGCACAAAGTCTATCAACGTTTCGTGGAGGTCAAACCAGCTGTCCCTGCAGCACTGCGGAGCGATCACTGTAAAAGGGAAATCCTCCATCTGCTCCGTTATCGTCAAAAAGGAATTCTCCTTTACCGCTTCAATATCAGTACCCCTGGTACCCGAGCCGTGCAAAAACAGTATTACGGGGTATCTTTTCCCCTCCTCGTAACCGTTGGGGTAACGCATTACGTACTCTATTTTTCCAAAACGCTTTACTTCGATATTCATTTTATTCCTCGTTCTTTTTCTGAAGCACCTTTTTGGTGCGTTTTTCAGCTTCCTCTCTGGAAAGCATCACTATGCGCCCGCAGGTGACGCACTTCATTTTTACGTCCGCACCCGTGCGCAGTATCTCCCATGTTTTGCCACCGCATGGGTGGGGCTTTTTTGTTTCTATGATGTCGCCTACACTGTATTCAATTAGCATAGTATTTCTCCTCAAAAAGCAAAGGTCTGCAAGCATAACTTGCAGACCTTAGGATGTGCTTATCTGTTAAGGATCGTTTCCTCTGTATCGTAATCAAAGAAGTGGAGTCTGTTAACATCGAAAGCAACTGTGATAGTATCATCACCTCTAACCTGTGTTCTGGAGTCGCTCATCGCTGTGATGGACATACCTTCAATGTTCATGTAGAAGTATGTATATGCACCGAGGTTTTCTACAACGTCTACGTAAGCCTTAACGAGGTTCTCATTTGCTGCTGCAAGATGAACTTCGTCATTGTGAATATCCTCAGGACGGATACCCATGATAACCTGTCTGCCGATGTATCTTGTAAGATCCTTGAACTTGCCCAGCTTGTATTCGTTAAGGAGAATTCTGCCCTTTGTGAAGTCAGCATAGATCTTGCCCTCAACCTCTGTGATCATACAAGGAATGAAGTTCATCTGAGGAGAACCCATGAAGCCTGCTACGAACTGGTTGTCCGGATAATCGTAGAGGTTTTGAGGTGTATCAACCTGCTGCATAACGCCATCCTTCATAACTACGATTCTGGAACCCATTGTCATAGCCTCTGTCTGGTCGTGTGTAAC
>JAGBHJ010000011.1 GCA_017935525.1 Clostridia bacterium
TGCTTGGTTGCCCCTGCAAGTTCCTCCAGCAAAACAGGCAACAACAGCACCACCGCCGCCACAACAGCTCCGTAAAGCACCACCACACATATCAACGCCGAAACCGTTTTTCCCAACCTTGCCTCCAGCTGCTTTTGTAAGGGCATAAGCACGTAAGCACCGCAGATGGCGGCAAACACCGCACCAAACAAGCTTTTGAGCCCTATGCCTATCCCCACAGACAAAAGGGCAAATGCCCCTACCGTAAGGCATACGCAGACCGCCTTTGTCACTCTTGCCGTTTTACTGCTTTTCCTTAAATCCGTCATCGATCGCATTGATTATCCCCTTTGTGTTATGAAGACTGTTTTCCATTTGTAGATCGGATATTACCACAGAGTCCACGTCGTCAACTATTATATTCCCCGGAATGAGTGTCCTGCCCAAAAACAGATCCTCAAACAAACTGACGGCTATTTCAACCGCCATCACCCGTAGCTTCTCCCCACTTATATATACGTCGGAAAGCACTCCCAGCACCTCTCCGTCACTTGCTCTGACCCGTTTCTTCAACAGTTTACCCGATGCATACTGTGCAGATCTTTGCTTTGGTGTGTAGCGCTCCATACCCTTAAGATATATCTGCTCTTTTGTAAGACGTTCTATGCTTTTGGCAGAAGCATAATGCTTTACCTGCAATATTCCCTTGTTTGACACCACCAACCCGCTGACGTTGCCGTTTCTGTTGAGTATCACCTCATCCACGCCGTAGGTATTCCTCTTTCCTCGCACAAAAACGTCGCATAGGAGAATGTCGGAAATTCTTATAAGCCCCTCCATGTCAACCTCCGTTTTTTATATAGTATTGACATTTACTCGGTTTTTACACAGCAAAAACCCGTAGCAACTGTATCATGCTACGGGTGTTATTATAATAATAAATTTATTCTTTAGAATTTGGGCTTTTTGGTTACCTTCCTGCTTATGAGCTCGTAGCAAAAAAAGATAGCCAGAGCAACCGCAAAGGGTATTGCCATTTTCTTTAAGCCGTCAAAGAACTTACCAAAGGAGGAAACGTATTTTTGATTCATAAACGAATACTCAGACTGCTCGTTGGAAAAAACACAAACGATGTACTTATTCTCCTTTTCACCCAGCAATGTTACGTTGGGCTTTACGGCAGTTTTTACGCTTGTACTGCTGCCTACCAAGCCAAGTTCAGTATTGTACACACAAAGCACCGCCCTTTCAACGCTGCAATCAGCATAAACAATGCTCTCCCAGGGCTTATTCGCAGTATTGCTTATAACAAAAGCTGAATTTGAGCTGATTTTGGAAATCTCTCCCTCCATGGAAAAGTCTGCCTCCAATGCACCCACGGGCTGTGACGCATTGACCTGCAAGGGCAAGTCCTCGGCATCAGTAAAGCCGATACCCATCTTCGTTACGTCTTCTTCCGTTATCGTATCCAGCACTCTGAAGCCTCTTTTTACGGTAACTGCAATGTACTCACCTGCATTCAATGTCATTTCGCTGTTGTTTTTCTTTGAAAAAAGCCTTATTGCGCCTCCTGTGCAGTAATTAAATGCGTTACCATAATCGTCCACACGGATCGCAAGGCGGCTTCCCTGAGGAATATACGCCCTTTGAGTGCCCGTTTCGACCATGACCTCACCGCTTGTGGCATTCACCGCCACAACGCCCTCCTTTAGGAATACGCCGTTGGTGCAATCCACCCAAGTGGATGCCGCAACGTCAACGATACCCCCGTCAAGGCGTATAACACCGTAGGACGATGGGCAGACAGCGTACATCTTGCCGCCCAGGCTTTCTCCCGCACCCTTGGACATAAAGGTATCCGCAGAGACTATCATACCCTTTGTGCATACGATATCAGCAGTAAGCTGCTCCTCCGCCATAGCAAGAGGCACAGAAAAGCAAACAAACAACGCCGTCAAAAACAAAGCGAGTAATCTTTTTATCATAACAAAGCCTTTCAATTATTTCTTAAGTATCCTTCTGAGTATAACTGCAATAGTCACCAGCACCATTATCACAGACAACGTGCCCACGGTAAATATCAGCACCAGCATCAGCTTATAGTCAGCATCATTCTGCTGCGGCTGACCTGCGGAAGGTGTCCTTGTGGGGCGAGGAGTCATAGACGTACCCGGTTCAAGCGTAGGACTGGGAGTAGCAAGAACGTTTTGCGTGGTCTGTATACGAACAATGTTTATTTTCTCATACTCCGTTGCAGTTACACCGTGATTGCCCAAAAGCCTGAACGTAAAGCTTTGCGAAGAATTACAAA